>PAHI01000013.1 GCA_002705575.1 Fidelibacterota bacterium
TAAATTAAATAAAAATAAAAATAAAAAATTTATTATTGTGCCAGAGACAGCTCATGGTACTAATCCTGCAAGCGTTATTCTAGCTGGCTTCGAGGTATTAGAAGTAGGTACAAGCAATTTTGGAACAATAGATATGGAGGATCTTAGATCGAAACTTACAGATGAGGTTGCAGGAATAATGCTTACGCAGCCAAATACACTTGGTGTTTTCGAAAAAGATATTAAGGAAATATCAAGATTAATACATGGGGTTGATGGTTTGCTCTATATGGATGGAGCCAATTTGAATGCTATGGTAGGTTTGTGCAAGCCTTCAGATATGGGTTTTGATATAATCCATATGAATCTTCATAAAACTTTTTCTACGCCACATGGTGGCGGAGGTCCTGGAGCTGGTCCAATCGGTGTTACGAAAAAGCTTAAAGATTTTTTGCCGTCTCCTATAATTAATAAAAATGCAAATAATTCATATTATTTAGATTATTCATCGCACCATTCAATAGGAAAAATTCATTCTTTTTATGGAAATGTGGGGGTTCTTCTAAGAGCTTATTGCTATATTAAAAGCTACGGTGATAATCTGAAAGATATTAGCAAGAATGCAATAATTAATGCTAATTATATAAAAAAAAATCTTTCAGAATATTATAATATTCCTTTTTATGATGGGACTATGCATGAATTTGTTATATCTGCTTTAAATCAAAAAAAGAGAGGATTAAAAGCTTTAGATATAGCAAAAGTTTTGCTTGATTATGGTTTTCATGCACCAACTATATATTTTCCAATTAATGTTCAAGAAGCTATTATGATTGAGCCTACAGAAACAGAATCTAAAGAAAAGTTAGATGAATTTATAAAATTTATGATATATATAGATCAAAATTTAGATTCTAAGTTAGAAGATTTTCTTACTTGTCCAAAAAATACACCGGTTAAACGAGTTAATGAAGTTAAGGCTAATCGAGATTTAGATTTATCTTGGAATAATGAAATATAAAGTCGTCAACGATAAGCTTATTATTAGATTAGACAAAGATGAGTATGTCAATAAATCTGTTATAGAGGTATTTAATAGAGAAGGATTGAAGTGTGGATGGGTTTCTGGGCTGGGGGCTGTATGTGATGTGGATTTAGCCTATTACAATCTAAAAAATAAAAAATATAGCAGAAAAAAGTTCTGTGATTATTTTGAATTAGTAAGTTTTTCAGGAAATATTTTGCTATTAGATGCTAGTCATTTTATTCATAGCCATGTAACTTTGTCTTCTTCAGATTTTAAAGCAATCGGAGGCCATCTATTTGATGCCAAAATATCTGTTACAGGCGAATTTAAAGTTGATGTTTTAAATGTAGATATTAATAGAAAGCTATGTAGTAACTTTAATTTAAATTTAATGGAGATTGAGTAATGAAAATTATAAATACAAAAAAAGCTCCAGCTGCTATAGGTACATATTCTCAGGCTGTTAAAATTGATAAACTTGTTTTTACATCAGGACAAATAGGCCTTTGTCCGAAAAATGGGGTTCTTGTTAAAGGTGGCTTTGAAAAAGAGGCGATTCAAGTATTGATTAATTTAGAAAATGTATTGTTAGCTGCTGGAAGCTCTATGAAAAATGTAGTAAAAATAAATGTATATTTAAAAAATTTAAATGATTTTAGTGTTTTGAATAAATTGTTTACAAGTATATTTAAAATGAACAAATTGCCTGCGAGATCTACAGTAGAAGTTTCTGATTTACCTCAAAAAGCATGTGTAGAGATAGATGCTGTTGGATATTTAAGATGAATATACAAATTAAAACTGTAATGCTGATTGTGCTTTTAGCTTTTCCTTTTGCTGCTGAAAAAAAAATGAATACGAGCCAAGAAAAGAATGCCCTCACTGCATTGAAGTTAAGTATAGTACCTGGATTGGGTCAATTTTATAATAAAAAGTATTTAAAAGGTACTCTCTTTTTAAGTTCTGAAGTATATTTGCTATCTTTAGTTAAACATTATTATAATATTGATATAAATAAAAGAAATTTATATATGTGGATAAGCTTATTAGTATATACTGTAAATATAATTGATGCCTATATTGATTCTGAATTAGATACATTTACAAATTTAGAAGAATATGAAAATAGGAGTAATTTTTAAAAAATGTGTGCAATAATAGGAGTGATTGGAGAAAAGGATAACTCATGCCTAACAATTTATAATGCTCTTACTGTATTGCAGCATAGAGGTCAAGATGCTGCAGGAATGGCTGTATGTGATAAAGATGGATTTTTAAAAACATACAAGGACTCTGGCCTTGTGAGAGATGTTTTTAGCGATGATGTTATTAGTAAATTGATGGGAGGAACTTATGGTTTAGGTCATACAAGATATCCTACTGCAGGAAAAATACATAATAATGAAGCTCAGCCATTTTATGTTAATTCTCCATTTGGGATTTCTTTGGTCCATAATGGAAATTTAGTGAATACATTAAGTTTAAAAGAAGATTTTGTTATAAATAGTAAAAGACATATTAATAGCTCATCAGACTCCGAGCTATTGCTAAATGTTTTTGCAGAATGTTTATCTATTGAATGTAAAAGCAAAAAAGATTTAAATAGTGATAAGATTTTTAAAGCTATTTCTTTGCTTCATTCTAAAGTTGAAGGCGCATATGCTGTTGTGCTTATGGTTTTAGGGTATGGGTTAGTTGCTTTTAGGGATCCGAATGGAATAAGGCCTCTTATTTATGGTAAAAAAGGTGAAAAACAATATATGGTAGCTTCTGAAAGTGTGGCCTTAGATTGCTTAGGATACTATAATCCTTGCGATATAAAACCAGGCCAAAGTGTTGTATTTGAGGATTCTGGTGGCGTTTATAAGTCAGATTTTAAAACAGGAAAATTAAATCCATGTATTTTTGAGTATGTTTATTTGGCTAGGCCTGATAGTACTATTGATAAAGTTAATGTTTATCAAAGTAGATTGGAAATGGGTAAAAAATTAGCATTTAAGATTAAGAAAGTTTTATCTGGTCAAGAGTTAGAAGATATAGACGTAGTTATTCCCATACCAGATACAAGTAGAAATAGTGCACTTCCTATAAGTATCATTCTTGAAAAAGAATTGAGAGAAGGCTTTGTTAAGAATAGGTATATAGGCAGAACTTTTATTATGCCAGGTCAGAAGATAAGGAGAAAGTCTGTTAAGCAAAAGCTTAATACTATAAATCTGGAGTTTAAAAATAAGAATGTTCTGCTTATAGATGATTCTATTGTTAGAGGAAATACAAGTAAGGAGATAGTTCAGATGGCAAAAGATGCAGGTGCTAAAAAAATATATTTTGCTAGCGCTTCCCCAGCTATAAGGCACCCTAATGTTTATGGTATTGATATGCCTTATGTGGGTGAGTTAATTGCTTATAATAGAACAACAGAGCAAATTTGTGAATTAATTGGTGCGGATAAACTTATTTATCAAGACATAGAAGATCTTGAGAAATCTGTCATGAAATTTAACAAAGAAATTAAAAGTTTTGATAGTTCATGCTTTACTGGAAACTATTTAACTAAAAGCATAAATATGGATTATTTAAAGAATTTAGAATCTATAAGAAAAGGTAAATGAAAAGTATCTATTTTTTAGATAAATTTAAGTCATTTAAATTAGTCGACTTATTAATCAAATATATTGATTTTGTAAGAATCATAAAACCGTCCAAGGTTGTTTTTCTTTTATCTTTATGTTTATCCATATTCTATTGCTTAAATTTAGATTACGTATGGATGGATGAGATTACTGTTTCAGGGGTTTTTATTTCACTTTTTTTCATTTTTTGTTTTTCAATCTACTCGTATTTTGCTGAATTAAATGTCTCAATTAAGTTAGTTGAAAAAAAATTATTTATAAGAAGGTCTACATTATTAAATGGTTTACGTGATTCAAGTATTATTCTTCTAATTTTTATTATCACCTATTTTTCAAATCTTCTTTTTCTTGAAATCTTTGCTTTCATAGTTTACTTTTATAATATTGGATGTATTTATAAAACATGCAATCACTCTGATTTAGCTTATAAGGATCTATTTTATACTTTATGCTTAACCTCCTTAAAGTTTTTGCTTATTGTTGTTTTTGTAATCATATCCAATACAAGTAATGCGTTACTTGTTTCAACTGTTCTATGTGCCTCTCCTATTTACATCGCTATATTTTTTAACTTTAAATTAAAAATGTTGCGTATGCTATATAGAGCATCTTTTTTGATTTTGTTGTTTTTCCTCAGCTCAGTTATTTTTCCTTATTTTTTTATTGCATGCTTTTCTTTGATGTGGATAGCAAAATTTTATTATTTCTTTAAAAATAATACCCAATACCCATCTTTTTTTAATGATTATGATAAAAGTAATTAAGCATAATTTAATGTCCCACTAAGAAGTCTAATGTTGTAAGCATATTTAGGTTAAGGAGAGTTTTTTTAAATGCTTGATTTGCAATTGGTTGTAATTGCAAATTATATGCTAAAAAGTAGTTGATTTCATTTTAACTTTACCTGAAATTTTAATAGTATCAGCTTGTAAAAAGCCATATTTTATTTTTTTGTTATTAGGTTTTTATCTGCATATTAAAAAAGGAGATCGTTTATGTCTATAATATTAAATGGAAATAATTTATCAATACATGATTTGGTAAATATTGCGAGATATGATGAGAAGGTTGCTCTTTCTAAAGGCGCTATTGATAGAATTAAAACTTGCAGAAAAATGGTTGATGATAAAATAAAGCAAAAAGAAATTGTGTACGGTATTAATACAGGTATAGGAGAGTTTTCTGAAACTGTTCTTAATGATGATGAGCTTGAAAATTTTCAAAAATATCTTATTTATAATCATTCTGCCGGAATAGGAAATGCAGCTCCTATCGAGCATGTTAGAGCTGCCATGGCTAGTAGAATAAATGTTCATGCTAAAGGTAATTCTGGCTGCAGGTTAACTATAACTAGTACATTATTAGAAATGCTTAATAAAGGAGTTACTCCATATGTTTGTGAAAAAGGTTCTGTCGGTGCATGTGGCGATTTAGCCCCTATGGCTCAAATTGCTTTGGTCTTGCTAGGGGAAGGTAAGGCTTATTATAAAAATGTATTATATCAAGGCAAAGAAGCTATGAATAAGGCTGGAATTAAGGTTCCAGGCTTAAAACCTAGAGATGGTTTAGCTGTTATCAATGGATCTAATATGCTCACTTCGATTAGTGCTTTATTTTCAGCGGATCTAATAAGTTTAATAAAGCATGCAGAATTAGCTGCATCTATGTGCTTAGATGCTTTAAAAGCAAATTTAAAACCTTATCATAAAAAAATACATGAAAAGAGAGGTTTTGCAGGAGCTATGAAAACAGCGTTTGCAATAAGGAAAAACTTAAATGGTGGTGACTTAATTGAAGGTAATCTAAGTACAAAAGTTCAAGATGCGTATTCTCTTAGATCTACTCCACAAGTTATAGGTGCAGTTCACGATGCTTTAGAGTACGCGATTAAACAGATAGAAATTGAGCTAAATGGAGTAGGGGATAATCCTATTTTTATACCAGAAGATAATCTTCAACTTTCTGGTGCTAATTTTCAAGGAACTCCAGTTTCTCTACCTATGGATATGGTCGGAGCTGCTGTAACTATGATATCTGTTTTGTCTGAAAGAAGATTAAATAGGCTTAATAATCCTGCTCTAAGTGTTGGGCTTCCTCCTTTTTTGACTAAAGGAGCAGGTATGTTCTCAGGTATGATGCTCAGTCAGTATACTGCGGATACATTGATTGTAGAGCAAAAAATTCTTTCAGCTCCAGCATCAATTCAATCTATTCCAGCAGCTGCAGACCAGGAAGATTTTGTATCTATGGGAATGAATACTGCATTAAAAAATATTCAGATTTTAGATAATGCCTATGGTGTTATTGGAATTGAAATGATGGCTGCTTCTCAAGCTTTGGATTTTAGGAATCATAAGCTTGGAAAGGGCGTCTTAATAGCAAAAGAAGTGATACGTAAGTACGTAGACTTCTTAGATGAAGACAGACCTTTATACAAAGATCACAATAGAATGAAGAAATTAGTAAAAAGCTCTGAAATTGTGGATAGTGTTGTTGAGAAAGTTGGCTTTTTTTACAAGAATTAATGTAATAATAAGTATATTGTGCTTATATTATTCCGTAAAATAGAGTTTATTTTACATGAATAAAATCAACACACAAGAAAACCTGACTTTTGACGATGTTCTTCTTTGTCCTCAGTATTCTGAGGTTCTTCCATCTGATGTCTCTTTATCTACTAATTTAACTAAAAGAATAAATCTTAACATACCCTTTATAAGCGCAGCTATGGACACTGTTACTGAAAGCGAGATGGCTATATCAATTGCAAGGCTTGGAGGTTTAGGAGTCATCCATAAAAATTTAACGCCTAAACAGCAGGCATTAGAAGTTGATAAAGTTAAAAGATCTGAAAGTGGAATGATCTTAGACCCTATAACAATATCTCCTACTAAAAAAATAAAAGATGCAATGAATATTATGGCTCAATATAAAATTTCAGGTGTTCCTGTTGTGAAAAAGGGAAAAGTAGTAGGTATCTTAACTAATAGAGATATTAGGTTTGAGACTAATTTAGATTTGAAGGTGTCAGACAGAATGACAAAAAAGAATTTAATTTCAGTTTCTAAAAAAACATCTTTAGATTTAGCTAAGAAAAAATTGCAGGAACATAGAATAGAAAAACTGCTTGTTATAGATAAAGGCAAGCTTTGCGGTTTAATAACAGTTAAAGATATTTTAAAAAAACAAAATTACCCTAATGCTTCAATAGATAGGTATGGCCGGCTTTTGGTAGGAGCTGCAATAGGTGTATCTAGCGATACAATAAAGAGAATTGAAGCCCTTAAAGAAGTTAATGTTGATCTTTTATTTATAGATACAGCTCATGCACATACAAAAATTGTTATTTCTATGATTGATAAGATTAAAAGTAAATATCCTGATTTAGAGATTGTTGTTGGTAATGTTGCAACAAAAGAAGCTTTCGAGTCGCTATGTAAAGCTGGTGCAGATGCTGTTAAGGTTGGTATTGGGGCTGGGTCAATATGTACTACAAGAATTATTGCAGGTGTTGGAGTTCCTCAGCTTTCTGCAGTACTTGATTGCAAAGATGCGTCTACTAAATATGGAGTTCCCTTAATATCTGATGGAGGAATGAGGTATTCTGGAGATATTGCTAAATCTCTTGGAGCTGGCTCTGACTCAGTCATGCTAGGAAGTATGTTTGCTGGTGCAGATGAGAGTCCTGGTGAAATAGTTCTTTGGGAAGGAAGGACATTTAAAAAATATAGAGGAATGGGCTCCATAGGTGCAATGAAAAATGGCGGTGGCGACAGATATTTTCAGTTTAAAAATAAAAAATTTGTTCCCGAGGGAATTGAGGGCATGGTGCCACAGAAAGGATCTTTAAAAGATATTATTTTTCAGTTATCGGGAGGACTAAAGTCATCTATGGGGTACTGTGGTGCAAAAAATATAAAAGATTTTCACTCAAAAGCTGTATTTAAAAAGATAACTAAGGCCGGTATAGTTGAAAGCCACCCTCATGATGTAAGCATAACAAAAGAATCTCCTAACTATAAAAAACCTATATAATTTTTTTTAAAGTAAAATTACAAGCTGTTGATGTAAGATCTTAGTTTAGATTTTTTATTGGAAGCTTTATTTTTATGTATGATGCCTTTTGCGGCAATTTTATCTATAGTTTTAGAAGCTTGACTAAATGCTTCTAAAGCATCTTCTTTCTTGTTAATTGATAAAACTTTTTTTACGGTAGAGCTTAGCAGAGATTTATAGTGTTTATTTCTATCTCTACGTTTTATCGATTGACGAACTCGTTTTAATTCTGAACCTTTAGCAGACATTTATATTCCTTTTTAAAATGTTCACTAATTTATTTATATATTATTATAGATTCAAATATAATTTTAAGTATTTTAATTGTTTTATATACATAATAAGACTAATTTTCAGTACCCATTTACACAAAAAGAGGTTTTAGAATGAAAGATTTTTTAGAGTCAATAAATATTTTTTACGATGTTTCGTCTGATCAAATTGATAAAATAACCTCTTTGTGTAAAACAAAAAATTATCCTAAAAATAGTATGATAATCCTTGAAGAAGAATATGGAGACAAGCTTTTTATTGTAAAAAAAGGTACCGTTAAAATAACTAGAGTTAATGATGAAGGTAAAGAGGTCATATTAGCTCTTTTAGGTGTTGGTGATTTTTTTGGAGAAATGGCTATTTTAGATGGTAAGTCAAGGTCCGCTAATGCTTTAGCGCAGGAGAAGTGTGAGCTAATAACGATAAATAGGGAAGATTTTTTAGATATCTTGAAAAACAATTTCCAGATTTGTATGAATTTATTAGAAGAGCTCGCAGTTAGGCTGAGAAAATCCGACCAACAAATAGAAGCTCTTTCTTTGTCAGATGCAGAGCATAGAATAGGTGTTTCTTTATTAAATATAGCTGAAGATATGGGGGTGATAAAGCAAGGAATGGTTACAATTGAAAATCTTCCCTATCAGCAAGATATTGCTAACATGGCTGGAACATCTAGAGAGACAGTTTCTAGAGTTCTGAAAATGTTTGAAGATCGTATGCTCATTACAAAAACAGGTCATACTTTGAAAATTTCTGATTATAGGTTTTTTAAACGTATTTTTGGTGGCTAGCTTTAAAATTTGATAAAATCTTTGATTTCAGGTTTAGTTAAAAAAAATATTATAGATTTAGCAAAATCTATTACCATTGTCGAAAATAGATCTTCTGGCTATAAGGAGCTTTTATCTGAGCTCTCCCCATCAGAAAAAAAATGTCATAAAATTGGAATCACAGGGCCTCCTGGGTCTGGAAAGAGCACCTTAACTAATGCTTTGTGTAAAAAAATTATCAAACAAAATAAAAAAGTTGGAGTGATTTGCGTTGATCCTAGTAGTCCGTTTCAGGGTGGAGCTATACTAGGTGACAGAATTAGAATGAAAGATTTAAACCCTACAGATGTTTTTATTAGAAGTTTTTCTTCTCGTGGTAGCCTTGGCGGTTTATCTCAAAGTATATTAAATGTAGAAAGTTTGTACGAATCTTTTGGTTTTGATGTTATTGTGTACGAAACTGTAGGGGTCGGGCAAATAGAATTAGATATCGTTGATATATGCGATACCCTACTATTATGCTTGACTCCAGAGTCAGGAGATGAAATACAAATGATGAAGTCAGGATTACTAGAATGTTGTGATGTTATTGCAATCAACAAATCTGACCGTGATGGAGCTGATAGATTAAAAATATCGCTTCAGCAGATATTTGACATAAGCAGTAAAATATGGACTGCACCCATTATTAATACAGTTGGAATAAAAGATTTAGGTATTAATAAATTACTTTTAGAAATAGAAGGTCATTATAAATTTCTATCTTCTAATAATGATCTGAAGAATAAAGTAAAAAGTAGGTATATTTCTAAATTGAAAAATTTAGCGCAAGAATATCTTTTAGATAGTTTTTTTAACAATGAAAGAGAGCAATTAATTGAAGATGAACTTTCGAAAGATGATGTTGATAGAATTTCAGTATATAGTCTTTTTGAAAAAATCAAATATTTAGATGAAAAATAGCAATAAAATGACATTTTGGGAGCATCTTGATGAATTAAGGATTCGTATAATTTTTTGCATCATATCTATAGTTTTTTTTTCTTCTTTTTTTTATTTTTTTGCAGATCAAATCTATAACTTTATATTAGAGCCTATTCGGTCAGAAAATCTGAGCAATATAAGTGAAGTTTTTACTAGTCTTACTTCTCCCTTTTTTTTAAATATTCAAGTTTCATTTTTTTGTGGATTGTTTTTTTCTGTTCCAGTTATACTTTATAATATTTTTCGGTTTGTATATCCTGCTGTTGGAAAGATTAATTTTTTAAGTTTATTGTCAGCTCTTTTTTTCAGTATCATCTTGTTTGTAGTTGGAGTTTACTTATCTTATTCTACCATTATTCCTCTTAGTGTTTCATTTTTCACATCTTTTAATGATCAAAATCAAGGAATTACTATGATTTTAAGTATTAATAGCTTGATATCCTTTTTTACATCTATAATGTTTTTTGCAGGCGTTGTTTTTCAAGGCCCTATAATTGTAGTTTTTTTATCAAGATTGAAAATATTAACGGCATCACAGATGGCTGAAAAAAGAAGATATGCAGTTTTAAGTTTTTTTATATTTGCTGCTTTTATAAGTCCTCCTGATGTAGTTAGTCAAATAATATTAGCCTCTATAATGATTCTTTTATACGAAGTTTGTATTTTTATAATGAGATTTTTTAATAAGAGATAGGTATATGTTTAACGATATTTTAATCAAAGAATTTAAAGAATTTGAGGTTAAGTATGATAAGTATACATCATCAGATGTAAGGCTGATTGATGTTGTAGTTAAATATTTGTCTAAACATAAAGGTAAAATGCTACGTCCAGCATTAGTTTTTCAAATAGCTAAATCTTTAGGAGGCAAAGTAAATGATAAAACTTATGTTGTAGCATGTCTTGTTGAAATGATTCATGTAGCTACCCTTATTCATGATGATATAGTTGATGAATCAGAATTAAGGAGAGGTTGGCCAACTATTGGTAAAATCTGGAAAAATAAAACATCAATTTTAGTAGGTGATTATTTGTTTTCTAAAGCCTTGTCATCAATTATTGATTTAAAGGATTTTAAATCAATTCAGATTCTATCAGCAGCAGCTACTAGTCTTAGTCGTGGAGAAATTCTTCAGATTGAGAAATCAAAATCTCGATATATGGATGAAGATGTGTATTTTAAGATGATTGAAGATAAAACAGCGTCTTTATTTATGGCTGCATGTGAATTGTCTGCGCGTACAGTTACAAGTGATAATCAATTAATAGAGAAGTCAAGACAATTTGGTAAAAATTTTGGAATTGCGTATCAAATTAAGGATGATATAGATGATGTTGTTGGTTCTTCAGATAGATTAGGCAAACCTACAAACTTAGATATAAAAAAAAATATGATAACTCTTCCATATATATACTCTTTAAATGATATGGATAAAAAATCGAGATTATTATTTATCAATAAATTGAAGTCTTTATCAAAAAAAAATAAAACCAAAGAAATAAAAAAAGAAATTGATAAATACGATGGATTAAAAAAAACAAAATCAGTTTTGCGTTCATACATAGATAAATCAAATAAATTCATGGATGAGATTTGTAGAGATAGTAAGAATTCATTTATTATGAATAGGGTTTTTAATGATAAGTGATAAAAAAAAGATGATTTTTAATTTCCCAAACTTTATATCAATATCTAGAATAATCTTATGCTTTCCTTTGATATATTTTTTAAATAGAGTTCCTTCAGAACTATATTACAAAGACTTTCAGTATTATTATGTTGATTTAATTGTGGTCTTCTTTATAATTGTTTTAATGATTTCTACAGATATACTAGATGGCTTTATAGCTAGAAGGCTTGATAAAGTTACTAATTTTGGAAAATTGATTGATCCTGTGGCTGATAAGATTAGCATATTAATTGTAATTATTTATTTAACTCAGAAAGCAGGCATTGATGGCTTTTTAATCTTGATTTATTTTCTTATTCTTTTTTTTAGAGATATGATGATAGGGATTGTAGGAGTTTTTCTAATGAATAAGCATGGGCTTAGTTTTGATTCTATTAATAGTGGTAAATGGTTTGTTGCATTTTCTTCTTTAATGCTTTTGACATTTATATATGATCCTATTTTAATTAAGTTTGAATATCTTAAATGGTACTTTTATTCAATATCGATGATTCTTATGTTATATAGTTTTTTTGAGTATTATATTAGATATTCAAGGAATTTTAAAAATGAAAAATCTAATTAAAGAGACTTTTAAAGGTTTAACTAAGAGCAGGAAAAAAATACTTAATGCTTTTTCGTTTATATCAGGTAAAAAGTATATAGATGAAAAATCAATAATTGGGTTTGAAGCATTATTATTATCTTCAGATGTAGGCCTTGAAGTTACTGATGAAGTTGTAAATAGTATAAAAAAAATGTCAGATAAAAATGCTCTCCCTTTAAATTTGGTTAAACAGAAAATAAAATCATTGATAAACATAGATATTGATGAAAAAGAGAATTCTAAAATAATCCAAGTTGTGGGAGTTAATGGCGTTGGAAAAACTACTTGTTGTGCAAAAATTGCAGAATATTATAAAAATCAAGGCTTGAAGACAATTGTAATTGGGGCTGATACGTATAGATCTGCTGCTTCTAATCAAATAAAATTCTGGTGTGATTCAAATAGCATAGATTGTATTGTTTCTAAAAATGCAAAAAACCCTTCCTCTCTCTTATATGAGTCTTTATCATCTATAAATTTAGATGATACAGATAAAGTTATAATAGATACAGCAGGAAGACTTCATACTTCTTTAAATTTAATGCAAGAACTAAAAAAAATGGAGTCTGTTATTTCAAAATTTTCAAATAATTATGCCAATTGGATTGCAATTGATGCTATAACAGGACAAAACTCTGCTAATCAAATAGGTGTTTTCGCTAATTATCTTAAATTATGTGGTATTATTATTAATAAAATGGATGGTTCATCTAAAGGAGGGGTTATCTTGCCTGCCATAAAAAAATACAAAATTCCTTTTAAGTTTATAGGTGTTGGAGAAAATATTAATGATTTAATTCCTTTCGATTTTGATAGATATTTAGATGGTCTTTTAGGTCTTTATGATGAAAAAAATTAATATTATTACTTTAGGCTGCTCTAAAAATATTTATGATTCTGAGCTCATTTTAGGCGGTTTAAAAAAGAATGATTTCATAATAGTAGATGAGCCCGTAGATGCTGATTATGTGATTGTCAATACATGCGGTTTTTTAGATTCAGCAAGAGAAGAGAGCATAGATTATATATTAGATGTAGAAGAATTAAGAAAAGCTAATAAAATTGAATCTCTTATAGTTGCTGGTTGTATGTCTGAACGTTTTGCTAAAGATCTTAAAAAAGAACTTAAGTATGTTGATTGTTATTTTGGGACAGATGAAACCTCTAAAATAATTGAGTATATATGTGCAAATGAATATGCAGATTATGACCCTGACTTCAAAAGGATGCTACTAACTCCTTCTCATTATGGATATTTGAAAATTTCAGAAGGTTGTGATAACGGTTGTTCATTTTGCTCTATTCCTTTAATGAGAGGTCTTCAGAAAAGCCAGCCTATAGAGTGGAATGTTCAAGAAGCAAAAAGGATGGTGGCGAATGGAGTTAAAGAGCTATTGGTGATAGCGCAAGATTCTACTGCATATGGTTGGGACTTAAGGCCTAAGGTTGCTCTCTCTGATTTATTATATAGTCTAAATGAAATAGAGGATTTAAAATGGATAAGATTACATTATTCTCATCCGGCTCACCTACAAGACAAACTTATTAATTGCTTTAAAAATTTAGATAAGTTAACTCCATATATCGATATGCCTATTCAACATGCATCTAATGATGTTCTTAGAGATATGCGCAGAGGGCTAAAGATAGATGGGATTAAAAGAAAGATAGATAAAATAAGGAAAATTAACCCTGATATTGCAATTAGAACATCTATGATTGTAGGTTTTCCCAATGAAAATGATGATGATTTTTTGAAGCTTTGCAATTTTATTAAAGATGTTGAATTTGATAGGCTTGGAGTTTTCGTGTATTCTGAAGAACAAGGAACACATGGTGCCGATGCTTTTGAAGATAACGTTCCTTATAAAATAAAAAAAGAAAGATTAGATGAGCTTATGTCTATACAGCAAAATATAAACTTCAATAAAAATAAATCTCTTGTAGGTACTATCCAAGAAGTTGTTATAGATATCAATACCGAAGACGGTAAATCTATCGGTAGAACTTTCAGAGATTCCCCAGATATAGATAACACTATTGTTATTGATAGAAAATTGAATATTGGAGAGTTTTATGATGTTTCTATATCTAAATGCACTAATTATAGTTTGATTGGAAAAGTATCATGATTAAACGAAATTTTAAGATATTAAAAGTAGACCATATTGCTATCGCTACATTATCATCTGAAAAAATGAACTATTTTTTAGAAAATGTCATAGGCTTAGAATGTGTATTGGAAGAAAAAATAGAATCTGAAAAAGTTAAAGTTTCAAAGTTTAGTCTTAAAAATTTAAATATTGAAGTTTTGAATCCCATATCTAAAGATTCTCCTATATCGAATTATTTGAAGAAACAGAAAACTGGAGTGCATCATATTTGTCTTTTGGTAGATAATATTAAAGAAGCTATTTTGTATTTTAAAAGTAACAAAATAGGAGTCATATATGATACTCCAAGGTTAGGAGCTATGGGTAAGCTTGTTACTTTTTTGAACCCTAAAGATACTAATGGTATTCTTATAGAAATTTCTCAAAATAGTTTAAGTTGAAAGGTGTTCAAAAAAAAATACCAATTAAGCCTGGTGTTTACTTCTTTAAAGATAAAAATAAAAAAATATTGTATATAGGTAAGGCTAAAAACTTAAATAGAAGAGTTAATAGCTACTTTAGCAGGAATCAAACTATCAAAACAAAAATAATGCTTTCTAAGTCTAATTCTGTAGACTATTTAATTGTTAGTAATGAAGTTGAGGCCTTAATAACAGAAGCAAATATGATAAAAGAATATAAGCCGAAGTATAATATTTGTTTAAAAGATGATAAGACATTTCCATATATAGTTATTACAAAAGATTCATATCCTAAAGTAGAGATTATAAGAAAAAAAAACTTAGAAAATGATGGTAATGTATATTTTGGTCCATACACCGACGTTAAATATTTACGGACGGTAATTAAGGCTCTTCATAAAATATTTCCGATTAGAGCGTGCAATAATGTAAAAAAAAATAAATCTGAAAGATATAATAATTCTTCATGTTTTTGCGGCTTTTGTGTCTATCCAGAAGCAATCTCTAAATCAGATTATGAATATATAATTAAACAGATTATTGATTTTTTAAAGGGTAAAAACAAGAAAGTGAGATTAAATATTAAAAATACAATGGATTTGTTGAGAGATAATTTAGAGTTTGAAAAAGCATCTAAATATCGAGATCAATTATTAGCAATTGACAGTTTTATTAAAAAGCAAAAAAAAATAACTTATGATTTTAAAAATTATGATATAGTTCACGCTGTATCAAAAGAAAAAAATAGTCTAGGAGTTGTTATAAGAGTGCGTAATGGTTTTTTAATTGGACTAGAAAGCTTTAATATTTATAAGAATGAAGATAGTTTTGATAAATTGATAAATGGATTTTTAATTCAGTATTATAATAGAACTCATGATATCCCAGACGAAGTGTTAATTGGGGCAAATTTAAAACATAAAAACATATTAAGTGAATGGCTTTCTAGCAAGAATTTAAGAAAAGTAAAATTAGTTTATCCTAAGATTGGTAATAAAAAAAAGATGCTTGAATTGTGCATAAAAAATGCAAGTATGATTTTAAAAGATCGAATAATAAAGAATAATGAAAGAAAAGACTACACCCCTAAAACATTAAAGGAGCTTCAAAAAGTTCTGTTAATGGACCGTATTCCCAAACGAATAGAGGCTTTTGACAACTCAAATATACAGGGGAAAAGTGCAGTTTCTGGAATGGTATGCTATATTAATGGAAAACCATTAAAAAAAGATTATAGAAGATTTAATATAAAAAGTGTAAAAGGTATTGACGATTTCAAATCAATAAAAGAAGTTGTTTATAGGAGATATTTAAAACAATTGCGTCAAAATTTGAAGCTTCCAGATTTGATTTTAATTGATGGTGGCAAAGGTCAAGTTTCATCAGCAAAAGAGGCTTTAGATAAATTAAAGCTTAATCATATACCAGTAGTAGGTCTTGCTAAAAAATTTGAAGAAGTATATTTGCCAGAGTCTAAAAATCCTCTATCAATACCAAAAGATTCTCCTGCTTTGTATCTGCTTATGAATATAAGAAATGAGGTGCATAGGTATGCTATTAATTTTCATAGAAAAAAACGGAATAAATCTATGTATAAAAGCAGTCTCAAAGAAATACATGGATTAGGAGAAAAAAGATATAAGTTACTTCTTAAAAAGTATAAAACTATCAGCGCTATATTAAAAAGAAGCGCTAAAGAAATAAGCTTAGAAACAAAAATACCTATTAGTGTATGTGCACGTATTATTAAAAAACTAAAAATTAAATAATTTTAATAACTGTTTTTAATAATCCAATTTTTTCAGCATAAAGCTCTATTTCATCGTTGTTTTTAAGCCAGTATTCTGCTTCTTCTTTATTTGAATTTAATTCATAAAAACAGCCGGTTGCGCACGTCCCTGATCCTATGACGTCACCTGGGTATAATTTTACTCCTTTAGATATTCTTTCAATTATCTGGGCAAAAGTCCAATTCATGTTTTTTAGATTATCTATAGATTTGAGGTTGCCGTTAATTTTTGCTTTTAATTCTAAATCATAAATATTTCCAGCGCTTGTTTTATGTGTTTTATCTTTGATGCTTTCAATTGTAGTTATACAAGGACCAAGAACCGTACCAAAATCCTTGCCTTTAGCAGGTCCTAGATTTAATTTCATTTCTTTTTGTTGTATTTCTCTAGAACTAAGATCGTTCATTATTGTTAGTCCAAATATGCAATCATCAGCTTTATCCAAGCTGACATTTGAACACTCTTTGCCTATAATTGCAGCAATTTCTAATTCATAATCGAGTTTTTTGCTGAAATATTTATCAATATAAGATTTTCCTGGGCCTATAACTGAGTTGTGGTTTGAATAGTAGTAAACAGGAAAGTCATCAAACTCTTTTATCATTTCTAAATTCCTGTTTTTTCTAGATGTTTCAACATGCTGCCTAAAAGAGTATGCATCTCTTAGAGATTTAGGTCGAGGTATAGGGCTTAGTAGCTCCACTTCATTTAAGCTGTATGAATTAGAATTACATAGGACAGAATCCTGAATCATATTTTTAATTTCATTATAGTTAGATATTAAAAATATCATATCCCTATTGTTAATTATATCACTAATATCTATTAGTCGTGTTTTTGATATAAGTAATCCAACTTTAGTTTTTTTATGGTGCTTAAATGATACAAACTTCATGTTATAGTCCGGCCTTATTGAGTTTTCTTTTCAAAGTATTTTTCTTTGAGAATAACTTCTTTTGATTCTTCTTTATTCATAAATCTTCTTTGTGTTGGGTACGCGAAATCTATATCAGGCTCCTTTTTAAATTCATCTAAAACAGACTCCCAGATAACTTGCTCTATATCTCTTCTATCTCTAGGTTTACATAAGTATCTAATAGTTAGCTCTACGCCAGATTCTTGAACTGTAGTGTATACTGTTGGGGTTAGAGATGTCTTGTGAATCATGAATTTTTTTGATGCCTCTCTTATCATTTTAGATGCATCTAATTTGAATTCTTCATACTTAAGTTTTATAATGCCTTCTAAAATCATTTTTGCCTTCTTCCAATCACTTTCAAATGTCACTAAAACAGGAATCTCACTCCAAATAAAATGAAAGCCTTTGCCGTAGTTTGCTAATGAATTTGTAAAAA
>PAHI01000014.1 GCA_002705575.1 Fidelibacterota bacterium
AATTTTTTTTCTTTTTAGATGAGGATGTTAAATTATAAAATTTCATGATGAATAGGGATCATAATTTGCAATCTCCTAATAGAAAAGGAATTATTCTCGCAGGGGGGACAGGCACAAGGCTTTTCCCTTTGACTAAAGCCATAAGTAAGCAATTAATGCCTATTTATGATAAGCCAATGATTTATTATCCAATTTGCACGTTAATGCTTGCAGGTATTAAAGAATTTCTGATTATAACAACTCCTCAGGATGAAAAAAGCTTCAAGAATCTTCTAAAAGATGGTTCCCAATGGGGAATTAGCATTGAATATAAAACACAAAAAAATCCTGATGGATTAGCAACTGCCTTATTATTAGCAGAAACATTCCTAGATGGATCACCCTCTGCTCTTATACTTGGTGATAATTTATTTCACGGAGAAAATCTTGTTCAAAATTTAAGAACGGCTAATAAAAATTATAATTCTTCAACTGTTTTTGCCTACGCAGTTAGTGATCCAGATAGATATGGAGTTGTAGAATTTTCTGATAATGGGAAGGTATTATCAATTGAAGAAAAACCAAAAATCCCTAAAAGTAAATATGCAATAACAGGTTTATATTTTTACGATGAAACTGCTGTTGAAAAAGCAAAACAATTAAAACCATCAAAAAGAGGTGAACTAGAAATAACTGATTTAAACAAACTTTATCTTTTAGAGGGCAAACTAGAGGTATCACTTATTGGTAGAGGTATGACATGGCTGGACACCGGAACATTTGATTCTATGCATCAAGCAAGCAGTTATATTAGAACTCTTGAGAAAAGACAAGGTCAGAAAGTTTGCGCTCCAGAAGAAATTGCATGGAGGCTTAACCTCATAACAGATAGCCAGTTGGATATCCTTGCTAAATCTCAAGAAAAAAGCGGTTATGGTTCCTATCTCATAAAAATCTTAGAGGATAAAAACATTTATAAAAATATTGAAAATTTAACTTATTCAAATGAAATTTGAAAATTTAAAATCTCAAAGCAATACTGAGATTAATGACGTTTTTATTATTAAACCTAATTGCTTCGAAGATGATAGAGGTTTCTTTTTTGAAAGCTGGAATCAAAAAAAATTTGATTCAATTGTAGGAGAAGAAATAACTTTCTGCCAAGACAACCATTCAAGATCTGCTTATGGGGTATTAAGGGGTTTACATTATCAATTGGATCCACACCCTCAAGGCAAATTAGTAAGATGTACTTCCGGAATTATTTATGATGTTGCAGTTGATATAAGGAAAGATTCTCCTACATTTGGTAAATGGGGGGGGATAGTATTAAGTTCTGCAAATAAATTACAACTATGGATTCCAAGAGGCTTCGCTCATGGATTTTTGACAATTTCTGATTTTGCAGAAGTTCAATATAAAACTAATGGGTATTGGAATAGGGATTGTGAGAGATCTTTAAGGTGGAATGATAAAAGTCTAGAAATTAATTGGCTTGATCATCTCAATACAAAAGAACCCTTGTTATCCCAAAAAGACTCTGTTTCGCAGACCTTCTTAGAAGCCCAACGCAAAGGAGATATTTTTTGATGAAAGTCATGGTAACGGGATCTAACGGGCAGTTAGGGAGAGCCTTATTGAATTTAAAGCCTGATGGACTAGAAGTTATTCCAACTGATAGAAATAACTTTAATTTATTAGATTTAAAACAATGTAAAGAATATATTCTGGACAATAAACCAGACTGGATAATAAATGCAGCTGCCTACACAGCAGTAGATTTAGCCGAAGAGGAGCAAGATAAAGCCAGAATTATAAATGGAGAAGCTCCAACTGAAATTGCAAAAGCATTAAAAAAAACAGGTGGCAAACTTTTGCATATAAGCACTGATTTTATATTTGATGGAAAATCTAGTAATCCTTACCAGGTCAATGACAAACCCAATCCTCTTAGCATTTATGGCAGGACAAAATTATTAGGAGAAAATGGCATTAAAGATATCCTTTTAGATGATGATAATTATATTATTTTAAGAACTAGTTGGGTGATGGGACCTGTAGGAAAGAATTTCATTTTCACAATGCTTAAATTACATACAATAAAAGATCAGATATCTGTTGTATATGATCAAATAGGTTGTATGACAAGCACGAGTTCTCTTGCGAAAATTTGCTGGTTAATTGTCCAGAAAGATCTTGTTAAGAATGAAAAAAACCAAAAAATTCTTCATTGGACTGAGGCAGGTGCATCAAGTTGGTTTGATATAGCAACTGATATAGGAGAAATGGCATTAAAAATAAACTTGCTGAAAAAACGTGCAAAAGTTCTACCTATCTCCACCCATGAATTTCCCACTAAAGCAAAACGACCTAGTTATTCCCTTCTGGATTGTTCGATAACCAAAGAGCTATTGAACATTGAGAATAATTACTGGCGCAATTCATTACAAGAAATTCTTCAGGAAATAAAATTGGAAAACCATTTTGAGGTAAGCTAAATTTAAAGATAATTTTTAAAATGTATTCGGAATTATTTAAAAAATTCAAAAGAATTCTTATTACTGGAGGTAGTGGTTTTATAGGAGGTAATTTAATATCCAAACTTCTCAAGAGCACAAGTTGTGAAATCTTTAATATAGATAAGTTGGGTTATGCAAGTGATGAAACTTTAATTAGAAGATTTATAGGTCTAGGGAATGAAAATAGATATACATTTAAGCAAATTGACCTAACTAATGCAAATGCATTAGATAACGCAATAAAAGAAATAAAACCAAATTTGGTAATGCATCTCGCGGCAGAAAGCCATGTTGATAGATCAATAGATGGACCAAAAATTTTTATGGAAAGCAATATAATGGGTACCTTTAATTTATTACAAAGCAGTCTTAACTATTACAAAACTCTCGCATCCTCAGATAAAGAAGATTTTCTTTTTCATCACATCAGCACTGATGAAGTCTTTGGATCGTTAGGGCCGATTGGTTCTTTTAACGAAAAAACTCCATATGAACCAAGAAGTCCATATTCAGCAAGTAAAGCCTCAAGTGATCACTTAGTACGAGCGTGGAATGAAACTTATTCATTACCAACAATAATTACAAATTGTAGTAATAACTTTGGTCCATATCAATATCCCGAGAAACTACTTCCAGTTACAATCATAAAATTATTTAATTTAGAACCAGTTCCTATTTACGGAGATGGACAAAATGTTAGAGACTGGCTTTTTGTAGATGACCACGTGAATGCTTTGATGCTTGCCGCTGCAAAAGGAAGTATTTCAGAAACTTATTGTATAGGAGGTCACGGTGAGATGACAAACAAACAATTGGTTTATGAGGTTTGCAAAATAATGGATCAGATTAGGCCAAAGAATTCTCCGCATAGTAATCTAATAGAATATGTTAAAGATAGACCGGGTCATGATAAAAGGTATTCTATTGATCCAACAAAAATAAAGAATGAGCTAGGGTGGCGTGTAGAAAAGAGCTTCAAAGAAGACTTAAATTATACTGTTAATTGGTACTTAGAAAATCTAGAGTGGTGTGATCAAATTATGAAAAGACAAAAGATAGAAAGGAAGGGTACGCTTTAGTATCTAATGAGAAATAAATTAAATATCTATGCAGGCAATATCGATAAAAACACAACTATATCACTTATATTTGCAGCTTTTTGTAGATCATTTAGCCAATCACAGATAAATTTTTCAAATAAATGTGACCAAAATTCAAATAGCATAAATGTTTTACTGGGATGCGAATCAGAACTTAATAATGCAAATTTTAATTATTTAATAAAAGGGCAGCGGAATAAAATCATACTAAATGGGAAGCTCGGTAAAAATATTAAAAATATTCTCGATATTCGTGAAAATCAAATTGACGTTTTAGATAAAGATTTAAAGCCTGCTAATCATATAAACCCTTTCCTGAGTAATTCAATTGTTAAATACAATCAAAATATTTCATATCTAAGAAACTTTATAAGTACTCTCTCGCAGAGAACTACTTCTCGTTATGATTTTGAGCTTGAATGGAATAGTCATTGTTATGGTGATATAACCGCCAATGATGAGCTTCTCAATTTATCTCACAAATGCAGCTTAAAAGAAGAGGATTATTTAGCTTATATACAGGGGGCTAACAATTATAAAACACCTTTAATTGCTCAATTTACAATTAATACAAATTTGATAATTTGGATAAATAGAAACTTAGGGCTTGTAGATCTTCCTGAATGGAATATAATTGAGCACTTCATTGCAAATGCATATTTTAATAAATATCCTTGTATTCCTTATATCTCTGAATTTGCAAAAACAGACAATGGATTAATGACCATGAGACTAGATTGTGATGAAGATATAGAATCCTCCCGAAAAGTTTTCGAATTGTATAAAGAAAATAATTTTCCTATATCTTTAGCTATAACCACAAACCAATTGGAAGGAAGGGAAATCTCACCATTACCGAAAGATGTTAAAGATAATGGAGGTACGATATTAAATCACTCTCATACACATCCTATTAATTGGGGCGGGGATAAATCCAAAATTAGAAATGAAATAGAAATATCTACAAAACTAATTAAGAGTGTTTATGGTATTAGAACAGAATATGCAGTATCGCCATTTCATCATTTAACTTGGGATGCTTTAGATGTTCTTAATGAAATGGACTACAAAGGGGTAGTTTCAGGTATTAGCTCATCGCATCATGAATTTTTATACATGCGGGGAGGTTTTATTAATAAAAACCTGAATATTTTATTACATTCTCAGCAATGCATGATTCATGGCGATTGTATAACAAAAAACAGATCATTAGCTGATTATCTTTTCGCATTTGACTTGTTTTCTAAATTAGGTTTTTCAATGGGATTTTTAGACCATCCAATTTCACAAAGATATGATTATGGTTGGGGATCTCCAGAAAGGCAAGTTGAATCACATAAAGAAATTATTAATCACTTAATTAAGAAACAAATAAAATTTGTAAATCAAGAAGAAATTTTTAAAAGATTAGAAGCAAAAGACAAACTTCAAATAAAACAAATTGAAAAAGAAAGTATTCAATGTTTAGTTATAAAAAACACCAGCGAATACTGCTTATCCGTTTCTTATGCAGATAAGAAATTTAATTTGCCTCCTTCAAATACAACAATAATAGAGCTTTCAAAGAATCTTAAAAACTAATTTTCTTGCATTTTCTAATCTAATAATGCAACTCTTAATTGTTTATATTGAGTTCCTGAGAGTTTAAAGTCTTTTTTAGTTCCTGAATAAATTAAATTATCTAAATCACTATTGGTGAATTCCTTTACTTTATTTTTTATAACCACTAAATCATCCATATTTTCTGATTCAACAAGAATTTTAACTATTTCCTTTTTCGCATTTATTTGGAATTGAAGGTCTCTAACGCCACCAACTTGAAAAATGACATCTTCAAGTGTAGCCGTATTTAATTTATCCTCGTTATGCTTCACCAAGGTGTGTTCTCTACCATCCTTCATTTTAATATGCCTCATACCCTCAATTATGCCTTTATCTTCACAATAATCACCTGTACGATATCTTATAAAAGGCATTACCTCATTATTCAATGTTGTAATTATTATTTCTCCATCAGAGTCAACCTCGACAAATGTATGAAAATCTAGGACAGATAAATTAATATTATTAGGCATTTGATATGCAACAACCCCAGCTTCTGCTAAACCATATCTATCAATTACCTTAGTTGAAAAAAATTGCTCTATGTTATTTCTATTAGTTTCTCTTAGAATTTCTCCACTAGTCTCAATTAATGGTATTTTAAATCCCTTTAGATTTTTATTAACTAATCCACTTATCTGACTTGGCATCCCATGAAGGAGATTTGTTTTCTGCCTTTTTAAGAACTTTAAATATTTCAAAATTGATGATTCATTAAAGTCATTTACAAAAATATTGACTCTATTATTTGCAAACTCTTTTATAAATTGGCTAGTTTGGGATTTAAAGTCTAAAGACCTTGTGTCGGTAGCTAAATGTACCTCCTTATTCGTTAACTTATGCCCGTAACAATATCTACAAAAAATAGTTACTGCTGAACTCCAATCGATTGCTTCTTGATTGTAGGCAATTGAAACTCTTCCCCCAGTTGAACCATTGGTAAAACAATAACTTAATTTTTCTGTTACATCAGGCTTCAAAAAAAACTTTTTTTTATCGATTAAGGTTTTTTTGTCGATGGTTGGAATATTCTTTAACTTGTCAATTTGGAAATCAAGGAAAGTATCTCTTATATTATTTTTTTCAGCTAATTCGTAATAATAGGGAATTGTTTCATATGCATTTTTAAGTGTGGCGGATAATTTTTTGGAGAGAATCTGATCCCTATCATTGCAATCTTTCTCATAATATTTCTTAAGAATGAGAAACTTTTTAAAAATATTTCTCTTACTTACCTTGTCAGTGATAAAAAGGGATAGTTTTTGAATTGACACAAATTTAGTTGCCTAATATATGTTATCTTACATTATAAGTTTGTATTGGTTTATCAACTATTAATGTTAATAAAACAAATGAGTTCAGCCAAAGAAACTAGGCTATCAGCTCATGGAAAAACATTTCATTATGATATTTCAAAGTTTCCATTCAAAGATGAATTAGAGAAGCTTTATGGAGTTGAGCTTTATGATTTACATAATTGGTTAGGTAGTTTTGACAAATTTGAACGAAAAAACGACCAGCAAACAATTGCTCATAGAGTCTTTTATTCTAATTATAAAGATAAGTTTGAACCCACATATCATAAATTCATATTGAATGTTTTAAGTCATATTATTGATTTTCCATTTGCTTACCAACAAATACCAACTTTTAGAATTGGATTACCTGGAAATAGATTCGTAGGAGAATTTCATAATGATGCAAAATATAATCATCCAGACTTTGAATTAAATTTCAATTTAGGTTTATCTAATTATGCTAAGCCTTGCTGCCTGATGTCGGAGATGGTACCAAATTCAAATGAATTTTTTCCATTGGAATGCTCTTATGGTGAAATATTTAGTTTTAACCATATAGACTGTTTACACGGTTCAGAGATTAACACAACTGATGAAACAATGGTTTCAATTGACTTTAGGATAGCTATGATGCCCTTCTACAAAGAAGTAAAAAATAAATCAGTAAACATGAATACTTCTTTTAGCGTTGGAAGTTACTTTTCTAATGAAATAATTAATAATTGAAACAAAACAAGTAATCTTTCCAACTAATCACACCATAAAGCAATTTTATATCTATATTTCTCCACGAAGTAAAAACACATCATTACTGCAATAAATTCAACTACTATTATTTTAATTATATTTAAAATCCCAAATTCACCTGTAATAATTGAATTTCTTACCAAATCTAAAATTCTGTATGGGATATTATAATTAGCCACCCAACTATATTCCTGCAATTTAGAGGCGGGGTAAAGAATTGGAGATGAAAGAAAAATTAGAGTTACTAAAAGTGGAACTAATTCTGCAAAATCTCTTACTACGCATCCAATTATTGAAAAAATAATTAATAAATTTAAATTGAAAAGCATGAAAGCAACTAAAGGAAGAATTAAATTATGAAAATTAGAAATCAATTCACTATTAAATAGTGCAACAAAAAACAATATTGATGAAAGTCCAATAAATAGGTTTTGTAGTAAATAACAGTACTTTCTTAAATAAATTGAACGCAGCTTATAGTTTGTTGTAAGTATCATTTCAGAATTATCAAGAATAAATCTAGATCCAATAGACATAGCATCAGCGATATTATTCCACAATGTAATTCCTATAGCCAAGTATGAAAAGTATTTAACATTTTCATTAATTGAGCCAAATATATCTCCGTATATTGTGCCCAATATAGAAGCTAAAAGCACCACAGATATCGCAATCCATATTTCACCAAGATATGTTTTTGAATATCTTGCTTTATTATCCTGCCAACCTAATTTCCAATAGTTTTTTATTTCCCTACCGTATTTTTTGAATGGAAATTTATAGTTAGTATTATTTAATTTAGTCATGCATTTTTTAATCTTTTATTATTTAAGGTTTTTCAATATTCATCTGAATTATAAAATTTCAAGGCATCTTCTAAATCACCATTAAACAAAATTTTACCTTTTTTTAATACCCAACCTTTTGAACAAAATTGTCTTAAGAGATCATCAGAATGAGAGGCGAATATTAAAGAACCATTTGTACCCAAAAATTGTTGTAATTTTTTTTCGGCTTGGTTAGCAAAATCTTTATCTCCTGTGCCAAAACCTTCGTCAATAGCAAGATTATCAGAAAGTCTAATTGAAGTTAGTAAACTGAAAGTTAATCTTGTTCTCATTCCTTCGCTATAGTAACAAATTGGTTGATAAAAAAACTTACCAATCAAGCAAGAATTTTCAATCTCTTTAATAAACTCTTTTAAAACTATATTTTTAGATTTAAGCAAATTTTGATAATAAAATGCTTTTGTTGCTTCATAACCAGACAAGTCATGACTGACATTAAGACCTCTAGAGATCATCGGGAAAAAGAGATCCCCACTTAAATTACCTAATGTAGGTTTATAAATTCCACTCAGTAGTTTTAGTAACGTACTCTTACCTGATCCATTTGATCCAATTAAAGCAATCCTATCACCTTTGCCAATAAGACCATTTATTTTATTAAGGACTAATATTTTAGATGAATCTTTATCTAGATTAGATTTTTTTTCTTCAGTTTTAATATTATTTGTGGCTATTCTCTTAACGTAATTTATTAAATTTCTTTTAATTGTCAGGCCTTTAGAGTTCATACTATAAAGGTATAAAGAAACATTTTCTAGTTCAGTCATTTATTTTATAGAAAATATTAAGCATTAATCGATTTGATTTTAGCAGACTTAATTAATTTTTTAATAGCAACGAATTCAGGTTTTATATTTTTAAGTATCAATAAGTTCTTCAATACAGGAAATTGCTTTTGATATTTTTTCAAAGCCTTTTATATTTATAAATTCTTTTGTCTGTTTAATATTTGATAAATTATAAAAGTACTTTTCCTTTAAGTTTATTAAATCATCATCTAAATCAATATATTTATAATTTGAAGGAAAATAATCTTCATAACAGCTCAGTTTATAAGTCATAGATGGTATTAAATATTGAATAGAATCATATACTGGGATACAAAATCCCTCATGTAAACTAAAACTTACAAATAAATTCATTGTTAACATTTTTTTTATCATTTCTTTATTAGAAAGTTTATGAAAAAACTTAATATCTTTATTTTTAAATTCTCTAAAAGAATCCTCTCCGAATACATGAATTGCATCTAATTCAGAAAAGGCAGTAAAAATATTTAATTTAAATTCCGAAATATCCGTAGAAAAAATATCAATCAAATTTTTTACATTCTTATGATTAGCTAAAGTTCCACAATAAAAGGCATTTGTTTTTGTATTTTCATCATTAATAGATGGGGTTAAATCCTTTTTAAAATCAATGGGAGGCATAATGATAAATTTATTTATTTCAGAAAAAGTTTTTCCTGTATTAAGAAAGAATTGTTTTTTTGAGGCTGTAGAATTTGATATGAACAAGTCAAATTCATTTAGCAAATATATGTCTTTCAGACCTTTTAAACAATTATTATATAATTCACTATTCTTTAAAAAGTATTTGGGAGGTGTTATACCATGATAGTAAACTATTCTTTTCTTGAATTTTAATTTAAGTAAACTTAAAATCCTTACATCACTTATTGAATAATGATATAAGAGGATATTATTATCCTCATGTTCCTCCTCATAATCTTCAAAATTAATTACCCCTTCAATATTAGAGTAATGAGCAACAACTCTCGTAGGATAATTTTTTGAAAAAATTTTATTAAAGTATAAAACAGAGTTTCCAACACCATCCATTCCGACAATATTTTGAGAATAAATTATTAATTTCAAATTAATTCCTCATAGATATTTATTTGTGAGTTACTACATCTTTCCCAAGTGAATTTTTTTATTTGATTTTTAGATACAATTCCATCACTGGGATTATTTAATATTTTTTTTAAAAGAGAAGATAATTCTTGAACATCGCCTTTTTTACCATCATAATATGTTTTTATATCGCCAAAATACTCTTCGGCAGAACCTTCTTTAGTAATTATTAGTGGAGTTTTCAATGCCGCCGCTTCAAGTGCAGCCAATCCAGGAGTTTCAAGAGTAGAAGGCAAAACAAAACATTTACTATTTTTAAAAAGGTCAATAAATTCTTCAGAAGAATTCTCAACATACCCAATATATTTTACAAATTGATTATTATCTAAATCAAGTGATTCAAAGTAATCACTTTCCCTTATATGACCTGCCAAAATAAGTTTTAGATTATTTAATTTGCAAGCTTCTAATAATATCTTTTGATTTTTTCTTCTTTCAATATTGGCAAGACACAAAACATAATTATTCTTCCATTCTTTGGGAATCAGAGAAGATTCTCTATAACTATCTTCTCTTTTCGTTAATAAATTTGATTCAAAACCATTATAAACAACACGGAATTTTTCTTGATTGATATTTAAAACTTTACTCAACTGTATTATTTCTTTTTTGGAATTTACAATTATCAAATCAGCTATTAAAAGTTGAAGTCTTATTTGATCTATATTGTATTCATTAACTTTATCTGCAGTAATCCATAAAGAAGCACTTACCACAAGTTTTTTACCAAGATTTTTTAAGTAATTACAAAAATCTAGAGATCCGCCCATGCAAGAAAAGAAGTGATAAATATCAGAATTAATCTCTGGATCCCATTGATTAAATTTTTTAATATTGATTCCTCGTTTTTTAATATTTACATATAATTTATTTAATTGAATTTCTCCACCTCCTGGAGTGAAATAAGCCCATGGATATGTGAGATAAGAAATATTCATGATTAATCAAAATTGATTTTAAATTATAAATTCTTGGTAATTTTAAGATCTGAATCTAAATTAATTTGAAAATGTACCCTTAAGATCAAAATCTGATATAATTTAACATTAATTTTAGTTAATATTATTATATGGTTATTGAACATCTTGAACATTTTGAAAATATTGATCAACAAGTAATCAAAAGAGCCTCAGGGTTCATAAATAATGGTCTTCTTCTTAATATTAATAAAATAATTCTTATTATCTTTTCTGATGAAAGCTTGAAATTTGGTAATAAAAATGAAAATAATAAAGGTTGGTTTGATGAAATAATTAATTCTTACAAAGTTTATTTAAAAGAGAAACTTATTATATGCAAATTAGATTCAAATACTGATTTAGATAAACTAAAAAAAAACAATAATTCAATTTTTATTTTTTTAAGAAAAAACGCAAGAATAAGGACAGATTTTTTACCAAAAATACTGCAATATCAGAATTACATTGATAAATATTCAAATGAACGAAATTATATAATTACTTCAAATAACATTGTTATACAGAATCAAGATAAGAGATTATTAGCAAATGACAGCGAAAAAATTCCATCTAAGCCAATCTTATCTAATCCATTAAGGTCATTATTTGCTATCAATTCAAAAATAATTAAACAAGTTAAATTAAATGATTTTTTAATTAGCAAAAATAATATTGGTTTATCAATTATTTTGTCATTGCGAGAAAGATATGAAATATTTAATATTCCTATTCCTCTTTTAAAAATAGATACAGATTTTCAAGATATTAATCTTTTTTCAAATACTTACTTATATGGACTAACCTTCACAGAAGCTCAATATATTGAGGATAATCAAGAGAATATTCATAGTATTGAAATAAAAAAATTTGCGCAAAAACCTGAGAGTAGTTGTTTTAGATATACGGTTAGAGGAGAAATAAATGATAGTAAAATCAATGATGCAGAGATTTTTGCAATTATTCCTTTTAGAGATAACTTTGATTTCACAAACAGGTGCATGGATAGTTTTAAAAGTTCTATAGTTGAAAATAAACTTCGCTTAGTTTTAGTAGATAATGGATCTGAAGAAAATGAAGAATTAAATAAAATTAAAGAAAAGGCTGATATTTATATCCGGGTTGATGATGCATATAACTTCTCAAGTTTAAATAATATTGCTCTTATGGAAATATCTAAAATATCATCTAATGATTCAGATTTAATACTAATATTAAATAATGATTGTTTCCTATCCGAAAATACTTTGCAAGAGTTAATAAGAGGTATAAATATTTCAAAAGATATAAGTGCTTGTGGTTGCAAATTATTCTTCCATAATGAATTAATCCAACATGGCGGAGTAGGGATAACTAAAAATAAAAAACCTTTCCAACCTCATCATTTTTATCATATTGATGCAAATAAAAAAGATGATGCAAATGAGAAAGAACAAGAATCATGTATCAGCAATTTTTCATTTTTTGCTGATGGATGTACCGCGGCATGTTTATTGATTAAGAAGTTAGACTTCGAGGAAATAAATGGATTTGATGAAGATATAGTGCCATCTGCACATAGTGATACTTTTTTGTATTCAAATTTAAAGGAACTAAAAAAATATATAATATATAGTCCATTCGCGAAAGCTTCGCACTATGAGTCTTACTCAAGAACTTTTTATTATCCAGATGATTTAGAATCTCATCTTTCATTAATTAAGATGCGAAATATGAATATTATTAGTAAGGAAACTTTCATAATATAAGTTACAATAACTTAAACTAAGTTAAAAGATTTCAAATGAAATTTACGCTTTTTTATAGATTATTCAACTTCGAAAACTCCTATGAGAACTTTAAGTTATTTATAAATATTGAAAAATTCTTTAAATCTTCAAATTTTTATAAAAAAGTATTAATTGTTGATCCATTAAATGATTATATCAAGGATTATGAAAGGGGATTTTTTGATGAAATTTTTATAACTAATTTTAAAAATGACTTAGCAGGTTTAAGTGAATTTATTTTAACAAAAAAATTTCATCTCGATTCAAGCAATATATTATCTTTTCTTACTTCAGGATCAGTTGGACCCTTTATTAAAAAGAAAAATGATATACATTGGACATCTCAAATAATTTCTAAGATGGAAGATAATTTAGGAATTATTTTCCCGATAGTTGAAATACCAAGATATACAGATTACTATGGGTCAGTTTTTCTTAAAGAAAATAAAAAAGTACCTAAAGATTCATTCTCTGTGCCTTTTGGACATAGCTATTGTTTCCACCTAACAAAGAAAGGATTTGATTGTCTCTATGAAAAAGATTTTTTCCAATTAGGCGAATTAGATAAAGAAAAAGCAATTCTCAAATATGAAAGAATTTTAACCAGTTATATTTTAAACGAAGGATTAAAAGTTAAAGGGTTAAATGAACCCTTTAATGAACTTGATTTAGGAGATAGTAAGATTTGGGATAGTAGACATTTCTGTCTCTCTTACTTTGAAACTACTGATCCAGAAAATTTAGGAGATGGTAGCAAAGAAAATATTTTTAAATTAAATCCTTATCAAGTCAGATTTATAAAGAATATTAAACTTCCTCATATTTATAGACCTTTGCATCTTTCTGGAATTAGTGAAGAATTACAAAAAGAAATTGATTATTTAATAAGTAATTTTAATCATTAAAAACAATCCCTGATTCTTCAAATAATTCTTTTAAATTAGGTTCTAAAACAGTGGGATTCCATAACCCTCGATACTTAAAAATTCTATGGTCAAAAATATGGGAATTATGCAATTCTTTAAAAGTATTTAATATATGGAAGATATCAATTTCTCTTTTAAAATCTGCCTTCAGATTTTTTAAAAAAATTACAAAAGGATGAGGAAATGTAACCTCTTCTTTAAGGTTTAATAGATGATCGATATAAGGGGATTCTTGATTAATAATTGCAAAGTTTAAATATAGTTTTAAAATTCCAGATATATTAGTGCAGGTAATTTTATTTGTATTAAATTTAAAAACAACATGATTCTCAATTAAATCTAAATCCTTATGAATGAGAAGGGATTCAATAAATTTTCTTTCTAAAAAATTTAAACAATTTTCATTAAAGTAATTATATAAAAATACTGGATCAGGATTGGATATATCAGGGAAAATTAATTGGTTTTTTGTATTCATTACAATTCGCTTAAAAGTAGATTTATAATTAACTTACTATATTCGATATTATAATAAAGTTGATTAGAGGATAGGTTTTCAATATATTGATTTACAAGTTTGAATATATAATTAAAATTATGTTCAATTGAATAAGGAATAAACTTAATTATTTCCTTAGGCAAATAAGGTAAATTGTAGTTCAATATAAAACCTGAAATTTTTAAATCTTCCATTGCTACTAATGGAATTGATACATAATCTGAAAAGTCTAAAAATATAATTTTTTCAACTATTTTAAGCTGATTTTCTGGCAAAACTATTAAATTATCAAGAACACTATAACTTGTATCAATTTCACTTAGGATTGGATAATTTTTATTGACTGGATTACAAAAGTAGAATTTTTTATTTTTATTTTCAAGTGCTAATTTATAAAAAAGCTCGTAAGAAAATGAGTATCTATGACCGTATCCAAAATATGAAAATAATTTATTGTCACTTTCTTTAATCTGATTAATTTTTATAAATTTATTAAAATCAAAATCAGAATTTTTTAATTTTGAGTTAAATACACAAAAAACATTATTTAACCCCAAATCCCTATAAAATTCGTCTTCGAAAATTGTAATAATTTTATCTGCAAATTTTAATGAATCAAACTTTATTATTGAAGACTCATATAGTAAATCTAGATATTCCTTTTTACAATCAACTAATTGAATAACGTTATATCCTTCTTTTTTTAAATAAGGTATTAGAAAAGAGTAAAAAACAGATGATATTAAAATATTGGAAACATTAGCATCAGCTTTAAGTTGGCTTATAATTTTTTCTTGGTAAACAGATTCCCTTTCTTTTAAATAAAGTTTTGATTCATAGTCATAAAGAATACATTCTTTTGTTAAATCTATAAATCTGAATCCTAATTCTTTGTGTAACTTATTCTGATTAAGTTCAGTAAATAAGTAATTCCCCACAAAATTAAAATATTTTGGTTTTCTGAAAGTGCATATTTCACTTAAACCAGAATCATTATTTAAAGGTATTACATTACTACCAATTATTGTTAAATCCATAATATTCCATTATTTTTAAGAGCTTCATAACTTAAACATCTCTCTATTATATGTGGATAGCCGCCGCATATATGTTGAGTCTTATTAATAATAGGTTTACTTAAAAAATCAACTACATCAAAACTTTTAAAAACCTCCTTAAGAATAGCCGCAGAACATAGAAACATAGTACCTCTTGCAAAAATATTTCCAGCTAATTCTTTGTAAACTTTAAAATCTTCTATTTCACACTCTCCAATTCCTGAATATATCTCTCTGCAAGAGGCATTAGCTATCAAATCAAATTTCTTATTTGAAATTAATTCTACAAAATACTCGAATCTATTATTATAAATTATTTTTTCCAACATTTGATAAGACCAATAATCTGTAAAATTATTATTCAAGTGAGGACTTTTTTTTGTATGCATTAGAAAAATAATATCTGTTTCTTTAGGTTTAACATATTCAAAAATAGATTGGAATCCTAAGATATCCCTCCCTATATTTAAACAAATAGTATATTTAGGTTTAAATTTTTTTAAAGCATTAAATAATTCGTTTGAGATAGGTTTCGAATGCGAAATTATGATCTCGAACCCAAAAGAAAAAAGTTTAGTAAGATAATTGATTTGTTTTATTGCAACATCTTCGTAAAAAATATGAAAAAAAAGGTATTTTTTATTAGTCAATTTGTTTTTAGATAATTCTTTACTTTCAAATATCTTTATTTGATTTTCATTATTAATATTAATTTTTTCTTCGATATTTTGATAACTCTTAGAAAACATTTTATAAATATTATGACTTGACAATATTTCAGTATTAATTGCATTATTTGCCCAACTTTTTTGAAAAAAAACTGGAGATAAAAACCAATCAAAATATATATTTTTATTAAATCCTTGCCTTCCTTCTTCTAAACCAAACCCCATAAAGTGACTTAATAAAGATTCATTTGGAAGTGACTCTAAATCAGAATTACACTTTTTATATAATCCATTATCAAAAATATCGTCAAATATTTCTAATTTTTTTTCATTTCTTTCTTTAATCCATTTTTTCTTTTCCTCTTTTGATGATCTATTAAAAACTTTTTCCATCTCTAAATAAAAATCTAAATTGTCATGAACATAATATTTATTATTTTTTTTTAAGTAATTATTTCCAATATCATTTAATCGTAGCTCTTTTATTTCTTGATAATATTTAGAATCTTTTAATAGAATCCAGAATTTAGAAATAAATAAATTATCGCATTTTTGTTTAGATTTATTCTCAAAAAAATAGTTAAATGGAGAAAATAGTATAAAGTCTTCCCAGTTTCCAGTTGAAATAAATGTTTCAAGTTCATCAAAATCACATAATTTTTTATACTTAAAAAATGGATTTGGCCAATTAGTTAATTTGTTAATATTTTTATTATTGGGTATTAGTTTGTTAACCTTTTCAACAAAATCTAAATCCAAAAAAACAAAATTGGAATTTTTTCGCATTTTAGACTAGAATCTTTTCTTGAATATACCACATATAAACTTCCCCTATTTGGGAAAATAGATACGTATATGAGCAATTTAATATCTGAAAGAATAACTGATTTAGTCCCAAAAAGAATTTACGATGAATATACGACTAGAGATGATCTTCAAAAATTATTCAATCTAAATAATTTTATAGGGATAATAAATTTTTATTTATGGTGGAAAGAATATGCCGAGATTAAAGAATATAATTACTATTGGCTACCCTCAATTGAATTAAGCGAAAAGTTATTCACTTCAAAATTAAAAAACGGTATTTATAGTGCGCATATTTCAATAGCTAATAGATTTAAAAGTAAAAATGAATGCAAGAAAATTTTAAGTAAAGGTATAATAAGTAATATAGATTATAAAAAATTTAAGGATTGGTTAAGGGATAGTTATTATGATGTCCTCCCAAACAATAGCTATATTTTTAGTGATTTGTCAGATTTAGGAAAGGAAAATTTAATAAATAATTCTAAAACTAAATTTATTTCTTATAAATCAAATGAATATTTAATTATTAGTGACTATTTATCA
>PAHI01000015.1 GCA_002705575.1 Fidelibacterota bacterium
AATAAAAAATTCTTAAAATTTGACAAGTTCATAATTATTACTCCTTTTTTATTTATTTTGCAAAAAATATGTTATAGAAAATTGATGAGATTCATTTAATTCTAAATGACTTAAATAGGTGTAACCAAACAAAAAGTCTGAGAATTTTAGATCAAACCCTAAAGAAGAAAAGTAATGATTAACTCCACCTAAAAAACTTATTGAATAATTAATTGGGTGTTCAAAACCAAAACTATATAAATCTGATATTTTAGATGACTTTAAATAGTCTTGATTAATATATAATTCATCTACTTGAAAAAAGATTTTTGTTTTATATAAATCAAATTTAGCAGATAATAACACATATGGATAAAAGCGCTCAACTTCATTTGTATTCCACTTCCTATAAGATGCTAGATTTTTAATAACACATTGTAAATAATAATTATTTAGTGTCTTAGCATAAATTAAATCAAGATTGATTGAATCTGATGTGTAATTATTTAGTTTAAATAATGAAAAATTGAGATTAATTCCAAAATCTCCAAATTTATTTCTAAATGGAATTAAAAATTGTACAGACAAATCTCTTTGAGTAAATTGATCTATCAAGTCATAATTTATACTAGAAAGAATCGGCTCATTAAACAAATATGAATCCCATGCATTAGCTGTAAACGGAATGTCATCAATTTTCCTATCCATTATACCAATCCTAAGTAAATCAAATTTATTTCCAAAAAAAACAATATCAGGGATTCTGAAAGAATAGAAGAAATTATTGTAATCAATAATATTTCCATACATTGAAGAATTGTATAATTGTACAGAAGATTCATTTTTAGAAGATTTTATCAACTCCAAATAATCTAAATAAAATCCTCCTATTGCTGACGACTTTGATGATTGATTTACAGACCATGGATTATTCTTATGAAAATACCATGATTCTGAACAACAAATTGAAAAACAAACTGTTATTATAAAAATGATCAACATTTTCAAACAACCTTTACAAGTTTTATTAAAAACACCATAAAATAACCATTATTATACACTTTAAGTATACTTATCCTTTATCTTTTTAAGCTGTAAAAGTGCCTCTAATGGAGTCATACCATCTATATCTAAATTTGCAAGCTCTTTAATTATTCTAGATTTTTTTTTATTATCGAAAGTTAATTCAAGCTGATTAATATCTTCAGTATCTAAATTTGTTTTTTTATCTGTTATAAGTCTTTGAAGAATTATATGTGCTCTATTAATAACTCTTTTTGGTAATCCTGCCATTTTAGCAACATGGACTCCATAACTTTGACTTGCTCCTCCTTTAACGACTTTTCTTAAGAATACCAACTCTCCGCTATCCTCTAAAACCTCTACATTTAAATTAAAAGCTCTATCTAATTCATCGGCAAGCCCTACTAACTCATGATAGTGTGTGGCAAATAATGTCAAAGGATTTGTTTGACCATTGTGCAAATACTCAATTACTGACCATGCAATAGCAAGACCATCGTATGTAGATGTACCTCTACCAATCTCATCCAATATAATTAAACTACTACTTGTTGAATTATTTAATATATTTGCAGTCTCATTCATCTCAACTAAAAAAGTAGATTCTCCTTCAGCTAAATTATCATTAGCACCTACTCTTGTATAAACCTTATCTACAATAGGTAAAGTTGCTGTACTCGCTGGCACATAACTTCCTATCTGCGCAATAATAGAGGTAAGTGCGACTTGCCTTAAGAAAGTACTTTTACCTGCCATGTTAGGTCCTGTTATTACTGAAATCTGCTTATTGTAAACATTCATATCTACATCATTTGGAATAAATTCCTCATCTATGGGAATTAATTGCTCAACTACAGGGTGCCTAGAATCTTTAATGGAAAATTCTATTTTTTTACCAATCTTAGGTTTACAATAGTTATACTTTAAAGCAATGTCAGCTAAACTCAGAGCTACATCTATTTTTGAAAGATAACGAGCATTTTTGAGTAAATCTTTTGAATATTTTTTAATATAATTTTTTAATTCATCAAATATTGATTCCTCTATATTTGAAAGTTTATCATTAGATAAAAGAATCGTACTTTCAAAGTCTTTCAATTCTTTTGTAAAATATCTTTCAGCATTAACTAATGTTTGTTTTCTGATAAAATATTCTGGAACTTTATCAACATGAACTTTTGTAACCTCAATATAGTATCCAAAAACTTTATTATACTTAATTTTTAAAGATGGAATATTATTTTTCTTTTGTTCTTTTATCTGAAGGTCTATTAACCATTGTTTAGAGTTTAATACAATTTCTCTAATATTATCTAATTCTTTAGAATAACCCGATTTTATATAACCCCCATTTGATATATTAACAGTACACTCAGGATCAATCATTGAATCAATTTTCTTAACTATTCTATTTGTGTTTATAAATTGACTTTTAAGTTTAAATAAAAAAGGATGGGATTTTTTTATAGCTTTTTTTAATCCATCTATATTTTGCAAAGATAACTTAAGATTAATCAAGTCGCGTGGATTAGTTTTATTAGAAGAAACTCTTGAAATTATTCTTTCTATATCAAAGGTTTCTTTTAATAAATTAGAAATAACATCTTTCAGGCTAAAATCATTAACAAGCTCACTGACTCTACTTTGTCTTATTTGTATCCTTTTTAAATCTAACAAAGGTCTTTTTAAATAATTTTTTAACATCCTACTTCCAGATGAAGTTCTTGTTTTATCGATAACATTAATTAATGTAGAATTTTTACCTGATTTAGACGCAGATTCAAACAATTCAAGATTCTGTACTGTAAAAGAGTCCAGATGCATAAAATCATTAGTGTCATGATATTTGAAACTTTGAATATGTGATAATGAATTTTTAAAATTATCTTCAATATATTGAATACATGCACCAACAGAAATTAAAGCAGAGAATCTTTTATGAAGCCCAAAACTTTTTAAATTTTTCACTTTAAATTGTTCTTTTATTTTATTAGAAGCAACATCACAATCTGCAATCCAATTTTGATAGGTAGATACAATATAAGAAGTATTTTTAAACAAATCTACGTAATCATTATATTGTTTTTCACCAATAATAATTTCTCGCACATTATATGTTTTAATAAGATCTAGTCCCTTTGATACGCTCCACTCACCTCCGAAAAAAATTCCTGTTGAATAATCCATAAAACTTAATCCCATGACATCATCTTTAATAAAGACGCTACCAAGATAATTACTGTCATTATGAGTCAAATAGTTTTCAGATATCGCTGTTCCAGGAGATAGAACTTCAACAACTTCTCTTTTAACAATGCCTTTAGTTTTTTTTGCATCTTCTACCTGCTCGCAAATTGCAACCCTATAACCTGCGTTTAATAATTTATACACATATTGATTGATAGCATGATATGGAAAGCCTGCCAAAGGCACAGATGAAGCTCCTCCATTTGCTCTTTTTGTTAAAGTTATACCTAGAATATCAGAAGCTACTTGAGCATCCCTTTCAAAAGTTTCATAAAAGTCTCCCATCCTAAACAATAAAATTGCTCCTGGGTAATTATTCTTAATACTCCAATACTGTTTCATGGCAGGGGTTTTTTTTGAAGCAATCAAACCAGTTTCCTGCAATTTTCCAATCTATAAGTAATCTTCTTTTTATCGAAATATTCAAGCAAAGGGACAGCATACTTCCTTGAAGTTTTTGCAATATTTTTGAAATCCGATATACTCAACTTGTCATTTTTTAAAAAATGAAGCTTCACACTTTTAACTAATCTATCAAAATTATCTGAGGTAAATAAAAGTTCTTCGTTTATTCGAATAATTCTTTGATCTTTTTCAGCAACCATAATAAGAGTTTTAACCTTATCTGAGCTAATTTTTAAATTATTAGCAATCTCAATATAGTTTTGAGAACAAAAACCTTGCTTATCTAATAAATCTATTATTTTATCTTGAACAGTACTCTCATCATCAGATAATTTCACCTTAAATCCTAATAAAGCAATAAGCTCCTTTTTTTGTTCTATTTTAGACTCTTTAACTAATTCATGAATGCAAAAATCAAAAAAACCCTCATTAGACTTTATTCTTTGATATAATTCTTTTTTAAGAAATCCAGATCTATATGGGCTTTCAATATGAAGAGTATTAATTTCCTTTAAAATCTTTTCAAAAAAGGTGTTAATCTGATTATTAGTAACAATCCACTTATCATTTGAAAAACCAACAATTCTATAATTACCTTTAACATCTAAATACTTTATAATTTTATCAAATGACATTCCAAATCTTACCATAATTTCATGTTTGCAAAATGGAAATAATTCTTGACTTTCAACAATAAAACTAATCTTATCTTCAATAGTTTGATTATCAACTAATCTTTTTGCATATTGCCTTATATCTTTCCATTTACCTATACAATTGATATCTTGAACATTACCTCCTCCAACTGTTTTCATTGGAGAGTATGCTCTTACAAGAAATTGATCATTAAAAGAAGTGACAACCGATTTCTCTAATTTAATCAAACATATTCCATTTTCTTTAGAACTAACTGTTTTCTTATCACATATACTGATTCTACCAATTACTTCGCTAGCGCCAATGTGAAATCTAAGTCTTTGATTTTGTTTTAAAACAACATTATTTAAAACTTTAATACTCGCAATAAATTTCCTGATTTCACCAAAAGCTTCTATATTTGATAAATGAGAACCTCTTGAAACATCCTGTTTTTCAACCCCATGTAAATTTAAAGCAGCCCTGTCTCCAATCTTAACAACCTCAACTTTATTATAATGAGTTTCTGCAGATCTTAATCTCGCTATTTTATTAACAGGAAGTACATTAATTGAATCTTTAATCTTGACGCTACCTGATAAAACTGTTCCGGTTACAACAGTTCCAAAGCCCGATTGAGAAAAAACTCTATCAACATACATTCTAAACAAACCTCTTTTATTACGTTTATGTTTTATTTCTAAATAAGACTTATTTAAAAGAAATTTTTTTAATTCACTGATACCAATATTCTTTAATGCTGACACCTCAAAAATAGGCTGTTTTTCTAGAAAAGAACCTTCCACCAAATCTTGAATATCAGACTTAACCAAATCAAGCCAATCATCGCTAACTAAATCAACTTTATTTATAACAATTACACCTTTATTTACATTTAAAATCTTTAATATCTCAAAATGCTCTTTAGTTTGAGGCATAACTCCATCATCTGCTGCAATCACAAGTATCGCAAAATCAACAAAAGTAACTCCTGTGACCATATTTTTAATAAATTTCTCATGACCAGGAACATCTACGATAGTAATATCATCTGACAAATGAGCAAAACCTATATCAATAGTCATTCCTCTTTCTTTCTCTTGAGATAATATATCTGTATCTATATCTGTAAGAGATTTAACAACAGACGTCTTTCCGTGATCAATATGCCCAGACATACCAACTATAATTTGATTTTTCATTTTAGCACTTCAGATATTATTTTTGATACATCTTTAATGCAATCTAATGGAATAGCTTTTAAGTCTATAACATATTGATTATTATTAATGTAGCCTATAATAGGAGTAGAAGCTAATCTGAATTTTTTAGACAATTTGTTTGGTTTTATGCTTTTTGAATTAAAAGCTATCCCAACACTTTGCAAAGAATTTATTGGCATAGATCCGCTTCCTGCTTCAACCATAGTATTAATAAGTCCTAAATTATATTTTTTTATAATATTTGGAGAAATTTTCATTAAAATTTTATGCCCCATATCATTTAAAGAATCACGATTTCTGGTTAATAAGTGCAAGGATAAATTTTTATCACCAAACTCGCTTTCTGTTGTATATGTCCTTAAAGTACTCTCCAATAAAGAAAAAGTTAATTTATCTACTCTAAAAACTCGGTATAGTGGATTCTTTTTGATCATATCAATATACTTCTTTTTACCTGCTATAATGCCGCATTGAGGACCACCTAATAATTTATCACCGCTAAACATAACTATATCTGCACCTTTATTTATATATTCTTTAATTGTAGATTCTGAAGGCATATTGAATTTTTTAAATACAGCCAAACATCCACTTCCAGCATCAACAATTAAAGGAATTTTATTTTTTTTAGCGACTTTAGATAAATCAACAACTTGAATTTCATTTGTAAAACCAACAACTCTATAATTACTTGTATGAGCATAAAGAATTGCGCCTGTATTTTTATTAATTGCATTTTGATAATCAATAGGATGAGTTTTATTTGTAGTGCCAACATCCTTAATTATAGAGCCTGACTTCAACACAACTTCAGGAATCCTAAATGAGCCACCTATTTCAACCTGCTGACCACGGCTTATAATAGTTTCTTTATTATCACAAAATGTGTTTAAAGATAAAAGAACAGCTGCTGCACAGTTATTAACCACAATTGCACTTTGAGTACCCATTAAAGGATTTATAATATCCTGTATAGAAGTATTTCTATCGCCCCTTAAATTATCTTCAACATTAAATTCAAGATTTGAATAAGGATAAATACGCTCAAAAGACTCCTCTACTATTTTTTTTGACAATGGAGCTCTACCCAAACCTGTATGCAATACAATCCCTGTACCATTAATAATATTATTAAGATTGAAAGAAACAATTTTATTTAATTTTTCTCTAGTCCGATCTATAGATATTTTTCTAATATTTTTTTCTATTATACCCGATTGAATATCTTTCCTGATTAAATTGAGAGTTTTACGAAGTATCTTTTTTATAATTTCTCTAGGATACTGAATAGATTTTATATTTAAAATTCTATATAATTCATCAATAGATGGAACATCCTTAAGTAACGCCTTACAGGCGTTTGATTCTTTTTTGCTCATAATATAGCTTTGCAACTAATCATTTAATTGCCTTTTATACTCAATTTTATCTACAAGAGTTGAAATTATTTTATCAGATTTAAAGCCATTTAACATAGTTATAACAAAAATAGGATATTCTTCTTCAGGCAAATAATCCTCAAAATCATCTAAAATAGTAGTATTATCTAAAATAAAATCTATATCATTGCCTTTATCTAGCGATTGCTTAAAAAAATCCTGTATTGATAATAAATATTGCTTTATATCATTTCTATTCATACTTCTTATATCTTTCTTTTCCATTAACTTAAAATACCCTTCTCATCAACAGAATCAATTTGATTTTTTTCAACATGTTTTTCAGCATATTTCTTATAAACACCCTCTTTTACAAAAATCTCAAATAAATCAGCATCAATTTCATAATCATCTTTCATATATCCCATTATATGCATCGCCTTAGAAAGTTTCTTACCATCTTTATAAGGCCTATCTGCTGCAGTCAATGCCTCATATATATCAGCTATTGCCATCATTTTAGCCTGGACTGACATTTCATCAGCTTTCAAACCTTTAGGATAACCAGTTCCATCTAATTTTTCATGATGTCCACCAGCAAATTCTGGCACATTCCTTAAATGCTTTGGATATGGTAACTGCTCAAGCATATCAATTGTAATTCTAATATGATCATTTATAATTTCACGTTCATCTGGTAAAAGAGTTCCTTTTGGAATGCATAAGTTATCAACCTCAACATTCGTTAAAAAAGGCTCATCTTTACCATTATTATTCCAAATATACTTTTCTGATATTGCTTTAATTTTGGCTTGCTCTTGCTCAGGCATAAATTCACCGCCAATATTAGCTTTTTCTATAAATCCTTGTTCATTTTTTATATCAGATATTTTTTCGTTAAGTTCAGTCTGTAAACTATCATCATTTACCTTAACACCTTTTTTTAAAAATTCTATTTTCTTTTTTAAATATTCAATTTCAATATCTCTTTTAATAACTTCAAAACGAGTTTTAATAACCTCAATACGATCAAAAATTGTTTCTAACTTTGTTCCTTTATCAACAATATGAGGAGGTGTTGCGACTTTACCACAATCATGCAACCAGCCTGCAATAAAAAGTTCATACTTCTGATCTTCAGTCATAGAAAAATCTTTATATTTCCCATAATTTACTTTTTCAACAGCCTCAGCTAACATCATTGTGATTTCAGGAACACGCTCACAATGCCCTCCAGTATAAGGAGACTTTTCATCAATAGCTCTTGCAATCAACTTAATAAAAGCTTCAAATAGTCTTTTCAATTCTTTAACTAACCTTTTATTAGTTAAAGCAACAGCACCTTGAGAACATAGAGATTCAATTTGATGTTGCATATCAGGAGAAAAAGGGATGACTTTTCCTGTTCTTTTATCCATAGAATTAATTAGCTGCATAACTCCAATAATTTCATCTTCATGATTTTTAAGCGGAACAGTTAAAAACGATTGTGATTTATACCCAGTAAATGTATCAAACTTTTTTGTACCTGAAAAATCAAAACCTTCTTCTTTGTAGGCATCTTTGATATTAACTGTTTTTCCACTATTTGCTACATATGCAGCAACATTAGATTTATTTGGATTATTTTTTTTATCAAAAAGTTCTACTGGAGGCAATGTAATTTCATTACCTGAAGTACCTCCTTGAGAGCTGCCCATTGAATCATTCAATAATATTTCGAAGTTTAACCTAGTACTTTCTTCATTTTTCATATACAGAGTACGACCATCAGCATTTGTAATATGCTTTGCCTCAACCATAATCATTTCGAACAATTTATTTAGATCATCTTCTGTAGATAGAGCCATACCTATTAAATTAAGATGCTTAATTCTTTCTTCTAAATATCTACACCTTTCTTTATAATCCATAAGTAAACTCCAGGTAAATTATTATGTAAAAACTTACTTAGTAGGACTTTCTTTGATTCTAGCAGCTTTGCCGCTCAAACCTCTCAAGTAGTACAGTTTTGCTCTTCTTACCTTGCCTTTTTTAAGAACTTTTAAAAAATCAATTTTAGGAGAATGATACGGAATAATCCTTTCAACACCAATACCATTAGATATTTTTCTAACTGTAAAAGTTTTATCAAGTCCTCCGCCTGAAGAAATAGCAATCACAACACCTTCAAAATTTTGAATACGCGTACGATTGCCTTCTGTAACTTTCAAACCTATAGAAACAGTATCACCAGACTTAAAATCTGGTAAATCCTTTCTCATTAATTCTTTATTTGATTCATATATTTTATTCATAGTAACCTCGTAATATATTAATTATTATATTTTTTCCAAATATCTGGCCTTATATCTTTTGTTTTTTTCTTTCTCATATCTTTACGCCATTTTTTAATTTTTTCATGATGTCCAGACAAAAGAACCTCTGGAACCTTCAAACCTCTATAATCTTCTGGCCTAGTATAATGTGGACCATCCAGTAATTTATTAAAAAATGAATCTGACTTTGCTGATTCATAATTATTCAAAACTCCAGGAATCAATCTAACTGCTGCATCAATCATCATGCATGTAGGAAGCTCTCCACCAGTAACAACAAAGTCACCAACTGAAAATTCATCAGTAACAATCTCATCTCTAATACGCTGATCAATACCTTTATAATGACCGCAAATAAAAATCAAATTATCTGCCTTAGACAAATCTAACGCATGATTATGATTAAACCTATCACCATCGGGAGTAGGAAAGACAACTTTCAAAGATTCTTCTTTCGTAATATTTTTAATAGCATAATCATATGCTCTAAAAAAAGGCTCAGGCTTAAAAATCATACCTTCACCACCTCCAAATGGATAATCATCCGTTTTAAAATGAGGAGGATCTGCAAAATCTCGAATATCTTGAATTTTATATTCAACTATCTTTTTATCCTTAGACCTCTTGATAATACTTTGATTTATAAAACTACCAACAACTTCAGGGAAAATAGTCATAATTGTACAATTTAACATATATCTAAAACACCTTCTATTGTTTGCATTACCAATTTGCGATTCTTTTTGTCAAAAAACTTTATCAATTCTTTTTTTATAGGAATAAGATGATTTTTGTTCTTCAAACTAACAACTTTTAAAAGATTGTTAGATGAATAACTAACAACATCAACAATAGTACCTATTTTTTTATCTTCAAAGAAAAGTTCACATTCAATAAAATCAACCAAAAAAATATCACCATCATCAGCTAAATCAGAACGAGGTATATAAATCTCAAAATCTCTGTAATTTTCAGCATCATTCCTATCGTTAATATTAAAGAACTTTATTAAATATGAACTCGACTTTAAATTCAACTCTTCTATTCTAAGTTCAATCTTTTTTAATTTATTACTTACAATCAATTTCTTTCTATTCAAAAGAGCAATAGAACTTTCATTATAAACAAAAAACTTCAAACCACCCTTTAATCCATGCGGTTTTGTTATTCTACCAATAGATATATAATCTTGCAACATAAAAAAAGCTACTCAATTATTTCAATAATAGATCTCTTGCTACCCTCTTTTGCACTGGCAGCAGATATAAGAGTTCTTATTGCTCCAATATTTTTACCTTTTTTACCAATAACTTTACCAAGGTCTCCATCTCCAAGCTGAATCTCATATATAATAGAATCTTCATTTTCAGTAAAATCAATTTTAACTTCATCAGGCTTATCTACAATTGACATTACTATATTTTGAAGAAGCTCTCTCATCTTAATCTCTTATCTATTTAGACTTTTTAGAATCTGAATCTTTATCATTATTTGGAGCTTCCTCTGCTGGAGCTTCCTCTGCTGGAGCCTCTTCTGCTGGAGCTTCCTCTGCTGGAGCCTCTTCTGCTGGAGCTTCCTCTGCTGGAGCCTC
>PAHI01000016.1 GCA_002705575.1 Fidelibacterota bacterium
AATAATCGCATTTTTAAAAAAGATGAATTGATAGCTCAGATAGATAGTTCTTACTATAGAATTGATAGAATAAATGCTAAGTCCTTAGTAGATGCAGCAAAATTAGAAAATGAGATGCAAAAAGCTATATATGATCGATCTCAAATTGAAATAGATAAATATAAATCTAAAGATTTGACAAGCCTAGCTAGAAAAATACCTCAATTAAATAGTTCTATGTCAAGTTTAGAGGCTGCAAAAGCTAATTATGAAAAATCTTTATTAAACATTGAAAAGACTTCGATAACTGCTCCTTTTAATGGAAGGGTAAGGAGCAATTTTTCTAGTCAAGGAATGGTTGTTTCTCCTGGCTATACTATTGCTACAATTTACTCTGTAGACGACATGATTTTAAAGTTACCGGTATATCTAGATGAATTGATTTTTATAGATGGTTTTGAGGAATTTCATAAAAATTTAGATATTCAGATCTTATTAAATATAGGTTCAAAAACATATCAAATGGATGCTGACTTTGAAGGTATTTCAGGAGCATTGGATAGACTGACTCAGTCTATACATCTGAATTTTTCTCTAAAAGATTTTTCTGAATTTAATATCTTTGCTGACAACAATTTATTTGTTCAAGCTAAAGTTTATACTAAAACTTTTTCTGATGTTTATATAATTCCGAATAAATCAATAAGGGAAGGAAATATGGTTCATTGCATAAATAATAATATGCTTATAAGTGAAAGGATTGAAATAATTAAATCTTATAGAGATAGCAGTGTTGTTAGATTTAATGATTTGAATAATAAGTTGGTGAATTTAACAGCTTTAGATTATTATGTTGATAGTATGAAGGTTGTAAAAAAATGAAGGGGATTATAACATGGTTTATTGATAACCCAGTTATTTCTAACTTATTAATGATTCTAATTGTAGTTGGTGGTTTTTTGTCTTTTTACAATATGAAGATGGAAATTTTTCCTGAGCTCAAGGTTGATGTTATTACTATTTCTGTGGTTTATCCTGGGGCTTCACCTCATGATATAGAGCAAGGTATTTGCATACCTATCGAAGAAGGCATTGAAGGTATTTCTGGTATAAAAAAAGTTTCATCTTCTGCATCTGAAAGTTATGGTTTAGTAGCTGTTGAAATTATCCCTAATGAAGATTTGGATTTAATTAAAGAAAAAATAAATTCTGCAATATCTTCAATCACAAATTTCCCAAAAGATATTGAATCTCCTATTGTGACTCAAATTATCAGAAATAGTCCTGTTCTTTACGTAAGTATCCATGGGGACTTAAGTAAACAGTCTTTATTTAATTTGACAAGTATAATTAAAGACGATTTAGATGCGATAGATGGGATTGATTTAACAAAAATTGGTATTTCTAAAACTAAAGCTATATTTATTAAATCAAATAAATCTGATCTGATAAGGCATAATATATCAATGGATGATATAGAAAAAGCTGTAAAGTTTAATTCCTTAGAACTACCTGCAGGTAAAATTGAAAATGAGTATAAAAAAACAGCTATAAGAGTAAAAGAAAACAGTAAAACAAAAAATGAAATTGGAGGTATAGAAATATATTCTACTATCTCAGATTCAAAAATAAGACTTTCAGATATAGCTAAAATAACAGAAGGATTTAAAAACGATGATATAGATGTAAAATTCAACAATCAAAACTCATCTTTTATTGAGGTTTTTAGGATAGGTAAGCAAAATGCTTTAGAAATCTCAAAAAAAGTAAAAAAATATGTAAATAAAAAAAATAAAATACTGCCTTCTGGAGTTAAGCTTTCGGTATGGAATGACGAATCTGTTTTTTTAAGCGGCAGGTTGAATCTTTTAATAAAAAACGCTGCTATAGGATTAGTTTTAGTTATGATAGTGCTTTCATTGTTTCTAAAGCCTAAATTTGCTTTCTGGGTATCATTAGGAATACCTATTTCTTTTTTAGGTGCCCTTTGGTTTTTTCCGGCTTTAGATGTTTCTATAAATATGCTTTCTTTATTTACATTTATTTTAGTTTTAGGCATAGTAGTAGATGATGCTATTGTTGTAGGTGAAAATTTTTATAAGTATAAAGAGCAAAATTTTAGCTCCAGAGATGCAGCTATAAATGGAGCTTTAGAGGTTTCGACGCCTGTTATTTTTGCAATTTTAACTACAATGGCAACATTTGCTCCTATGTTATTTCTTAGTGGCGCATCTGCATCTGCCTGGAAAATATTTCCGTTAGTAGTTATTCCTATCTTATTCTTTTCTTTATTTGAGTCTTTAACTATTTTGCCATTCCATTTAGCGCACTCTAAAGAAAGGCTTCCTAAAATACGATTTTTACTTAGAATCAAATCTTTTTGGGATTCAATTCGTATTAAAATAGATAAAAATTTAAATCTTATAATAGATTTTTATTATAAGCCATTTCTGGAAAAATGTTTAAAAAATAATTTCCTGACATTATCTGTTTTTTTGGCAATGTTTATCATTACAATAGGCATTATATATAGTGGCATAGTTAAATTTAATTTTTTTCCACCGTTAGAAAATGATACAATATGTGCTCAGATTGTTTTTCCTGATGGAGGCACTATAAAACAGACTCAAAATGCAGTCAATATTCTTTTAGATTCAATCAAGCAATTAGAGTTAGAAATTGATGGTGAAATTAATAGTTCAGAAGGAATGATACGTAACGTTTTGACTGTTGTTGGTGCTCAGCCATACAAGCAAGGAACATCAGGCAGAGGTTCTCCATTAGAAAGTTCTTTTAATGGTAGCAATTTAGGCGAAGTTCAGGTTGAACTTTCTCCAGCTGAGTATCGCTCAATAAAATCTTCAGAGGTTGCGAGTTTGTGGAGAGATAGAACAAGCGATATTCCAGGTTTAAAAGAATTAAATTTCGCCTATGATTTATTTTCTGCAGGTGAAGACATTAAGTTTCAATTTAATAGTAATGATATAAATGATCTGTCTTTTGTTGTAGATCTTTTTAAGAGGAATTTAAATCAGTATCCTGGTGTTAATGACATAATAGATAATAACAATAAAGGTAACAAAGAAATTATTGTTAAAATGCTTCCAGAAGCAAAATATTATGGTGTGGACGCTTTAAATGTTTCAAGATTTATTAGAAATTCCTTTCAAGGTAAAAAAATTATGTCGATTCAACGTGGCAGAGATGAGGTTGAGGTTATTTTAGAGTATACAGATAACAGTAGAACCTCTGTAATTGATCTGCAGAATTTATTAATTAAAACTAAATTCAATACTTTTATACCTTTGAAGGCTATATGCTCTTTGTCGGCGGAGGATAGCTATACCTCTATTAATCGTGTTGATAGAAAAAGGTCAATGTTTGTTTCAGCCAGTGTTGATAAATCTATATCTAATTCAAATGAAATAATAAACAGCATTGAAAAAAATGATATGAAAGATATTTTAAGTCAATATCCTTCCGTTTCATATTCTTTAATTGGTCAACAAAAAGAACAATCAGAAAATTTAGAATCATTATTTAGTAATTATTTGGTTGCGCTTATAATTGTTTTTATGTTACTTGCTATCCCATTTAAATCATATTACCAACCTTTTATTGTTATGACTGCAATACCATATGGAATAATAGGTGCAGTTTTAGGTCATTTGTTTTTAAATATGGATTTTTCTATACTTTCTATGCTAGGCATTGCTGCTTTATCAGGAATTGTTGTTAATGATAGTTTGGTTATGATGGATTATATTAATAGAAATAAATTAAAGTATGGTAGTTATATTAAAGCTGCATTAAGCGCAGGTCCAGTGAGATTTAGGCCTATACTATTGACATCCTTGACAACTTTTATGGGAGTTCTTCCATTAATTTTTGAAAAAAGTATTCAAGCTAAATTTTTAGTACCTATGGCAGTTTCTTTGGGGTTTGGAGTACTTTTTTCTACAGCAGTCACATTGATATTGGTCCCTACTAGTTATGTAACTTTAGAAAAGCTTAAAGAACTTTTGCTAAAAAAATCAAAATCATTTATGAATTAATTAAGTAATAATGTTAAATTAGCGCTCACTATTAATTATTGTGTATTATAAAGAATGAAAGAAAAATCTAATAAAAAACAAGATAATAAAATTTATCCAGTACTTGCGTTAAGGAACACTGTCCTTTTCCCTCAACAGATTATTCCAATATACATTGGAAGAAAACATTCATTAGATTTGATAAATAAAATAGATAAACACGATGACAAGCATATTGTTGCAATTGCTCAAAAAGAAGGCTCTATCGAGAATCCTAAATCTAAAGACTTATATAATGTAGGTACTCTAGTTAAAGTTATGAGGATTTTTGATATGCCAGATAATTCAAGGTCAGCTATTGTTCAGGGAATAGGAAGAGTAAAGATTAATAAATTTTTTAAAAAAGAATCTTATCATACCGCTACAGTTGAAAAAATTATAGAGCCAGTTGTACCTAAAAACTCTGACATTGATGGCAAAATATCTAATTTGGTAAATTTATTTAATCAGCTTATTGATTTAGCTCCTTATTTATCAGAAGAGCAGGCAAATACATTATCTACAATAGTTGAGCCAGGCAAAATTGCTGATAGGGCAGTATCTTTTTTAAATATACAGATAAATGAAAAGCAAAATATTTTAGAGTGTGTAGATATAAGTAAAAGAATTGATAAAGTTGTTAGTTTGATATCAAAAGAAATTCAAAGAATTGAATTGGGTCAAAAAATTCAATCAGATGTTCAAGATGAAATTACAAAGTCACAAAGAGAGTACTATCTTAGAGAACAGTTAAAAGCTATACAAAAAGAGCTAGGAGAAGATGACCCTGGGCTAGAGTTTCAAGAGCTTGATGAAAAAATTCAAAAAGCTCAAATGCCTAAAAACGTAAAAAAGATTGCTTATAAAGAATTAAATAGAATGAAGAAAATACCATCTCATTCTCCAGAGTATACGGTTTCAAGAACTTATCTTGATTGGTTGGTAGTTTTACCTTGGAACAATGAAAGTAAGGATAATGCTAATATAGTTAATGCAAAAAAAGTCTTGGATACAGGGCATTATGGTTTAAGTAAAATAAAAGATAGAATAATAGAGCATTTAGCAGTCAGAAATCTTAAAAAAGAGAGGTCTAAAAAGGGTGATATTTTAAAAAGTCCTATATTATGTTTTGCAGGTCCTCCAGGAACAGGTAAGACTTCTATAGGTAAATCTATAGCCGATTCTATGGGTAGAAAGTTTATAAGAATCTCACTTGGAGGCGTTAGGGATGAAGCTGAAATCAGAGGCCACAGAAGAACATATATTGGTGCTTTGCCTGGAAGAATTATTTCAAGTTTAAAAAAAGCATCTACCAAAAATCCGATTTTTATGCTCGACGAAATAGATAAACTTGGTACAGATTTTAGAGGTGATCCTTCAAGCGCTTTATTGGAAGTTTTAGACCCAGAGCAAAATTTCTCTTTTAATGACCATTATTTAGAAGTGGATTTTGATTTATCTAATGTCATGTTTATTACCACTGCAAATCAGATTGATAGGATTCCAGCTCCTTTATTAGATAGAATGGAAGTCTTAGAGTTCTCAGGATATATTGTTGAAGAAAAAATAGGAATAGCCAAAGATTATCTTATACCTAAGCAGGTAAAAGAGCATGGTTTGCTTTCAAAAGAGATATTTTTTAATAAGCAAGCTATTAAATTAATTATTGAGTCATATACTAGAGAGGCTGGGGTTCGAAATTTAGAACGTCAAATTGCTAATTTGTGTAGAAAAGCTGCTAAAGATATATCAATGAAAAATTTAAAAAAGATTAAAATAACCCCTTTAAAAGTTCAAGAATATTTAGGTCCTATTGTTTTTCATTCAGAGATTGCAGAGCGCTGTAAAAAGCCTGGTGTTGCGATAGGTTTGGCGTGGACAGCATTTGGTGGAGATATATTATTTATTGAAACATCTAAAATGCCTGGAAAGGGCAATTTAAAACTTACAGGTAAGCTTGGTGATGTTATGAAAGAATCTGCCGAGGCAGCTTTTTCGTACATCAGGTCAAACGCTGAAAAATTAGACATAGATTTAAGTTTTTACAATAAATACGATATTCATATACATGTTCCAGCAGGTGCTATACCAAAAGATGGTCCTTCTGCAGGAATAACAATGGTTGTTGCGATGGTTTCATTGTTAAAAAATAAAAAAATAAAAAGTAAACTAGGAATGACTGGTGAGATATCTCTCAGAGGAAATGTTTTACCTATTGGTGGCTTAAGAGAAAAAGTTACTGCGGCTCATAGGGCAGGTATAAAAAGTATTATAGCTCCATATAATAATAAAAAGGATTTAGAAGATATTCCTGCGAATATATTGAAGAATTTAAAAATAACATTTGTAAAAGAGGTAGATGAAGTTATAAAATTATCCTTTTAGTATTTGTTTTAGGGCGATTAACTCAGTTGGTTTAGAGTGCCTCCCTTACAAGGAGGAAGTCGGGAGTTCGAGTCTCTCATCGCCCACAATTGGAGAGGTGTCTGAGCGGCTTAAGGTGCACGCCTGGAACGCGTGTTTAGATGAAAATCTAACGGGAGTTCGAATCTCCCTCTCTCCGCACTATTAAATCATTTTTCTTTTATTCCTTTATAAAATAAATATTATATTTAGATTACTAATAATAGAAGCGCTCAATAATGAAAAATATTTTTAAAACATATATTTTAATATTCAGTTTATGTTTATCTAATGATAAGATTGGTTTTATTGCAAATGCATATGGCGATGTTGAAATTTTATCTAAAGAAAAAAGAGTTCCAATTCTTAGTGCTGTAGCTGGTAGATATATTTATAAAGGGGATGTTGTAAGAACATACAAAGATTCTTATTGCTCTGTTGTTTTTTTAGATTATTCTGCTATGATTTCTATGAGCGAAATGAGTGAAGTTTCAATAAAAGCTCCCAAATCAAAATTAAAAAAAATCGATTTAAATTATGGTAGTATTTATTTTGAAAACTCTAGTCAACTTATTCCTCTTTTTGTATTTACTGGAACCACTCAAGTTCGTTCTGTTTCTTCTTCTGGTTATTTAGTTACTCTTAAGAATAGAGATGACCATATTTATTCTATAAAGAATTCTGTTAATATTTTTAATCGATACTCTAAATTAAAGACTATTGTTCAGTCTAATAATAAGGCTTTATCATATACTGGTGGAGAAATTGAGATAGCTTCATCTGAAGAAGGGTTTCTTCCAGAAAAAGTCATGCATTCTGCAAAAATCATAAAAGAAGAATTAAAAAAGCCTAAAACAGAATTTTTTTTAAATGACTTTGATTTAATTCCAAATTATTCTGATTCAACATCTTCAGTAATTAGTATTTACAGTCCTCCAGAGAAAAAGTTTTTTACTTACAAATTGGGAGTTTTTGCTTCTACTATAAAAAATAATCCATACGCTAGAATTGTTTTTAATCCCAAATATCAAAATAAGTATTTGACTGTAGACCTAATCCTTGATGAGTATATAGCCCTAGATGGCTCACCTAGTATTAAAAATTGGAGTAAGCCTGAAAATTTTTTGTCAAAAATAAAGTCTCTGGATTATTTATATGGCGCAAATTATATCAACTATAGATCTGGCTCTATTGATAATGTTACATTTGGTCACGGATTAGTAATAAAAAATTATACTAATAAATACAATTATCCTTTGACTAATAGATTTGGAGTTGACTTTGAATTTAAAAATAGAAATTTTATAAGCTTTAAGGTGTTTGTATCTGATCTAAGTCAAGCTTCAGACAATGGGGCCATTTTAGGTGCTCATGCATCTTTATTCGTATCTAAATACATTCCTTTAAAAATGGGGGTTGGCCTTGTATCTGATATGAATCAAAATCATGCAGTTGGCGCAGATTTAAATAAAAAACCTATTGAATCGTTATCCTTTGATTTTACCTATGATCTTTTGAATAGAAAAGGGTATGATATTAATCTGATTAGTGAGATTGCAGCTTTAGTGTATTCTGATTCTTATTATTATCTAAGATATGAGGTAGAGAATCTCGATAATGCATTGAAGAATAAAGATGGTTCATGGGGCACTGCATTTGGAGTTGACTTATCGTATAATGATTTTGCCAATATAAAAACTCTAATTCATTACAATGACCCATTGTTTGTTCCATCGTATTTCAATGCAACTTATGAATTTGAAAGATGTAGGACTCGACCTAAAAAAGACAGCTATTCAGCTTTGCCAGAAATTAATGCAATGTTTTCAGATTACGAAGTTACATCTTTAAGTGATGATAATTTGATTGCAATTCCAAAAGATTTGTATCTTTCGTATTCAGAGCAAGAAATGGTTTATTCTTCAATAGGAACAAGTATTGATTTTTCTTACAATTATTATGACATGGTTAAAGCATATTTCTATTATAATATTTTTTTTGAACCTGATAATCCTATTTCGTCAGATTCTTTTTCTAGTATAAATTTGGAAATTTTAATTGGTGATAAAGTTTTAAAAAACATATCAGAACTCAAGTTTTATTATTTAGAAAATATGTCTAGAGAAATATTGAGTTTTTCATCTGATTTTAACGAGAATATGCTTTTTGGTTTTCTGGTTTCTACGAAGCTTAAAAACAATTTTAATTTAAATTTCTCTTTTGAAAGATGTCATTATGATTATAATTTTAACGGTGAGCCTGAAAATGTCAATAATTTTCAAATGGGTGTAGGTTATAATTTTTAAAATTATGTTTTTGAATTTTATTTCATTTTTAAGTATAGTTTTAGGGATTTGCATTTTAGGTCTATCTGCAGGAATTGTTTTGGGATCTTATTTTGAAAATAACAATATTGATTATTTTGTGTATGTATCAGCTTTTTTAGCTGGGTTAGGCAGTATTATGGTTATTTTTGGAGCATTAAGAGATAGAAATGATTGATAAAAATATAATAAATGATAAATTTGAGCCCATCAATGATAGTATTTCCTCTATTGCGGATACTTATGGCGATGAGATTGTAAATCAGTTGATTATTAGGCTAGAGTTAACTTTGAATCAATTTTTAGATGATTTTAAAATAAATTCTTCAAAGTCTTTTGCTGCTTATTGGGAACACCAGGATAATGCTAGTACACGTTTTTATAAAAAGCAAGATTTAGAAGATACAAATAAAGAATTAAATAAAAATAAGGGTGAAATTATCCCTAAATTTATTAGTAATTATAAAAAATAATACTGTGCTAAACGGAGGGTTAGCGGTCCTCTTTTCCTGAAAACCGCTATATGCAGGGTTGAATTCCGTTGAGCGGGTCATTATGAACGCTAAATAATATAGAAAGTATGTTGACTTTTAAAGCTTTATACAATAACATTGCTTCTAAACCCCGCCAGATCTGGAAAGAAGCAACGGTAGGAAGTGGTTTATGTGATATAAATAACTTTAGAATAGTATCTTTTTTTATTGTAGATCGTAAACAAATGATTCAATCAACGGTGCACAGATAAAAATATGACTTATACAGTACTTTCAAGAAAATGGAGGCCTTTTGAATTTGATCAAGTGATTGGTCAAGAGCATATAACCGCTATTTTATCAAAATCTTTATTAAAACAAAAAGTTTCTCATGCATATCTTTTTTCTGGACCAAGAGGTGTTGGTAAAACTAGTGTCGCAAGAATACTTGCATCTAGTTTAAATGGCGTAAATTTAGCACATGAATCTATAGATATTATTGAGTTAGATGGAGCTTCTAATAGAGGAATAGATGAAATAAGAGAGCTAAAAGATTCTGTGAGGTTCTCACCAGCTGAAGGAAAATATAAAGTTTTTATTATAGATGAATCTCATATGCTTACAAAAGAGGCATTTAATGCACTGTTAAAGACGATTGAAGAGCCGCCTTCTCACGTAGTATTTATATTAGCAACAACAGAAATCAGTAAAATTCCACCTACAATATCATCAAGATGTCAAAAATATGATTTTAAAAAAATTAATGAAAAAGATATAGCTTCTCATCTAATGTTTGTGATTAATAAAGAAGGTATAATTGCTGATAAAAAATCAATAAGAGCCATATCTATAAAAGCAGATGGAAGTTTGAGAGATGGATTAAGTTTGCTTGATAAAGTTATAGCTCTTTCTGATAATGAAATCAATTATGACACAGTTAAAGAATTTTTAGGCATTATTGAAGAAGAACAATATCTTGCTATTCTTAAAGCTATTTTAGAAAAAAATTATAAAATAATATTTTCTGAGCTTAGATGTGTGGCTGATTCTGGGTTTTCTTTGATTCATTTCTTAGATGGCTTTAATTGTTTTTTAAGAGATGTAGTATATTTTTATATTAAAGCCTCTAGTTTTATTGATTTTTCAAATCAAACAAAAAGCTATCTGTCGAATGAAAAAATTGATTTTAAATTTATTGGATTGATAATAAATTTAATTATTGAATTTATTAATTCAAAAAAAGGAGCATTAAATCTTATTGATTTGGAAAATCTTTTTCTCAAAATAACCAATCTTCAGTTAAATAGCAGGTCTTTATCGCTAGATGATAAGTCGGTCAATGATGTACAGAATTCAGATAAAAAAAACGTTTTAAAAGATAGTAGCTCTTTAGTTGGTTTAAATAAAAGCTTTAAAAACAATTTGAGTGAATTTTTAATGGCTCAAAAAAAAGATAATCCTCAGCTTTATTGTGTATTAGAGAAAACTGATATTAAAATTCACGGAAAAAATTCAATTAAAATAGGTTTTGAAAACCTAAATACCTATGAGTTGAATACGCTTAAAGAAAATTTAAATCAAATTAAATCAGATATTTTTAATCTATATGGGGAAATTGTAAGTGTAGATATCCAGGAGTCGATAGATATTAAAGATGATTTTCATTCTACAGAAAATGATATAAAAAAAGATGGTTCTATAGGAAGTCAGATCGCTAATCATAAAACAGCACAAGATCACCCTCTTTTTGATGTTGCAATGGGTGATTTAAAGGGTAAATTAATAAAATAATTTAAAGGAGGTTTTTGTATGTTTCCAAAAGGTGGCAATATGTCCAAACTTTTAAAGCAAGCTCAAAGTATGAAAAATGAAATGGATAAAGCTAAAGAGGAGCTTGGTAATTTAGAAGTTGAGACCAAATCTTCTAGCGGCATGATTATTGTTGTTTCAAATGGTCATAAAGAAATTAAATCAATCAAGATTGATAAAAGTTTATTAGAAGAAGATAAAGATTTTATTGAAGATGCTATTATTGTAGCAATTAATTCCTCAAACAAGAATGTTGATTTGCAAGTAGAAAAGAAAATGAGCTCTATAACAGGCGGCATAATGCCAGGCATTCCAGGTTTTTAATGTTTTATGAATAGCATTTATCCTGAAATATTATCAAGATTAATAGATTTGCTATCTAAATTGCCTGGTATAGGTAAAAAAACAGCAGAGAGGTTAGCTTTTGATTTAATTAAAAGCAAGGATGATGATTATTTGAATAAATTATCTGTATCTATTAAAAATATTAAGAGTTCTATTAAGATTGCTCCAGTCTGTAACTGTTTTACAGATTTAACTTCTTGCGGTATTTGTAATAATCCAAATAGAGATAAAAGTATTATATGCGTGGTTGAAAGTCAACAAGATGTTTTTTTTATTGAAAAATCTGGATTTCAAGGATGTTACCATGTATTAGGAGGAGTTATATCTCCATTAGATGGAATAACTATTGATGATTTAAATTTTGAAAATTTAATAAAAAGAATTTCGGGTGTTAATGAAATTATATTGGCGATACCTTTGTCCGTTGAAGGTGAGGCTACATTCTTTTATATAAAGGATCTTCTTAAAGATTATGACTTAAAAATAACAAGACCTTCTAGAGGCTTGCCTATAGGCGTAAATATAGAGTATGTCGACCAATTAACTTTACAGAGCTCAATTGAAGATAGAATCGAGATTTAATTACAAATTACAAAAGCAGATACCTAATTTCTTGTCAAGTCTTAGAATAATTCTTACTCCTTTTTGTGTGGTTTTTTTATTGAAAGGATTGCTATATATATCTCTAATTTTATTTGTTTTGGCATCAATTACTGATTATTTTGATGGGTATTTTGCAAGAAAGTATAATGCTGTATCAAAAATAGGTTCATTTATCGATCCTCTTGCAGATAAAATTATGGTAGTATCTATATTTATATGTTTTTACAATATTTATCCTGATATAGTCGATATTTATATATTGTCAATGATTTTGTTTAGAGATGTTGTTGTTACATTAATGAGAGTTTTTATGGAGCATAAAGGTGCAACTTTGGTTACTAGCAAAGTAAGCAAGATAAAAACTACTCTTCAAATAGTTGTGATTGTTGTTTTGTTTATAAATCTAATATTTGCAGACTTGAGTCTGTTTAATGATTATTTTTTATATGTTTTTATGCTTTTTACTGGATTATTGACTTTTTATACAGGTATTCATTATTTGTTTTGGAACTTCAGTTCATTTAAGTTGATATTTTTTAATGATAGATAGATTTAATTATATTGTTGTGACTTTTTTTTATATAGGTAGAATGCCTTTTTTACAGGGAACTCTTGCAAGTTTTTTTTCTTGTTTAGTTATTTACTTTTTTTTTATTTTTTTAGTTCCTTCTTTTTATCTTCAAATTTCAGTATTAATAATGCTTTTGTTTATTGCTTTTTTATCAATAAAAAGATACCAATTGAAATCTAATCACTATGATCCTCCTGAAATTGTAATTGATGAGGTTTGTGGTATGATGATTTCCATCTTATTTTTCAATTATTTAAATGATTTAGCTAATAGTTTTAGTTCTGAGCATATAAGATATTTAATTACAGCATTTATTACATTTAGAATTTTGGATGGGGTAAAACCTTCATTTATATATAGGATTCAATTAAGAAATTCTGTTTCTTCAATTTTATTAGATGATGTTTTATGCGGACTGCTGACACTTTTGATTGTTTCGACTTTAAAACTAAGTTCTATAATTTAATGCTCAAAAAAAAACAATCTGTTATTATCACTATTGGAGATGAGATTATTACAGGCTACAGGTTAGATACAAATTCTAATTGGCTTGCAAAACAATTAACATCAATTAATATAGCTGTTTCTGAAATCATTTCTTTACCAGACAATGTTTCATGTATAGTTGAGAAGTTAGAATCAGTGAAATTTCAAAAAAATATTGATTATTGTTTTATAACTGGAGGATTAGGTCCTACTAATGATGATAAAACAAATGAAGCTGTTAAAATTTTTTGTTCAGATGATAAAATTAAATTGATTAAAAATTTATCAGGTGAATGTCCTGGTCTTTCATTTTTTAAATCAAATACTTGTTTTTTTGTTTTTCCAGGAGTTCCTTTTGAATTTAAAAAAATGTTTAGGGAAGAAGTTTATCCTAATATTAAAGGTCAAAACACCAAATCTGAAACTTTAAATTTTGCATTAAAAGAAAGTAAGATTTATAGTAAAATTAAAGATTTGATTGACCTCTATTCTCCAATTGTCAAGTTTTCCTTTTTACCAAGTTACAAAGGTGTTGCGCTTAGGCTTATTTGTGATAAAAAAAATGCTATATTATTAGAAGAAATAAAGAAAGTGTTACTAACAAGGCTAGATTTATATTTTTTTAGCGAGAAAAATGTATCAATTGAAGAGGTCATTTTTAATATATTAAGTGAAAAAAAATTAACAATAAGTACCGCTGAATCATGCTCTAGAGGGGCTCTGGGAGTTTTATTAAGTAAGTTTCCAGGAAGCTCAGTGATATACAAAGGTGGTGTTATATCTTACATGGATAGTGCAAAAACAAATCTTTTAGGGATTTCAAATCAAAAAATATCAAAATATGGCGCAGTTAGCAGGGAAGTATCTTTAGAAATGGTTAAAAAAATTACAAGCCTAACAAAAAGTGATGTAGGTATAGCTATTACTGGTGTTTCTGGACCGAATATCTACAAGTTTAACAAGCCTGTAGGTCTCGCCTATATTGCTATTAAATATATCGATAAAATATATACAAAGAAAATTGTCTTTAAAGTAAATAATAGAGAATTGCATAAAGAAATGGTGTCATATTTTTCTTTAAATATGTTAAGATTGATTATTTACAACAAATGGAGAATTAGAAAATTTTATAATTAATGATTTATTAGCATTTTTTAATAGTGTAAATTTTAAGTAATTTTAGTATATAATTATAATTACAACAAAAGGTAGGATATGGCAGAAAAAAATAAAACATTAAGCCTTGCAATAGATCAGATAGAGCGTCAGTATGGTAAAGGTTCTATTATGAAAATGGATGGAAGTAAGCAGTCTAAGTATGAAGGAATCTCTACAGGGTCTATTTCGCTTGATTATGCAGTTGGTGCAGGTATACCTAAAGGAAGAATTATTGAAATCTATGGACCTGAATCATCAGGCAAAACAACTTTGTGCTTGCACGTTGTCGCTGAAGCTCAGAAAGCAGGCGGTAATGCTGCATTTATTGATGCTGAGCATGCTCTGGATCCTTTGTATGCTAAAAATATAGGTGTTAATATAGAGGAGCTTTTGATTTCTCAGCCTGATAGCGGAGAGCAGGCTCTTGATATAGCTGAAACTTTAGTTAAAAGTGCGGCTTTGGATCTGGTCGTTATAGATTCTGTTGCTGCTCTCGTTCCTAAAGCTGAGCTTGCTGGAGATATTGGTGATAGTCATGTAGGTCTTCAGGCCAGGTTAATGTCTCAAGCTCTAAGAAAATTAACTGGAATTGTTTCAAAATCAAACACATCAATTATATTTATTAATCAGATACGACATAAGATAGGAGTGATGTTTGGTAGCCCTGAGACTACTTCCGGTGGTAATGCTTTAAAATTTTATTCTTCAGTAAGGCTTGATATAAGAAGAATAGGTCAGATAAAAGATGCTGAAAATGTTATTGGGAACAGAACAAAAGTTAAAGTGGTAAAAAACAAGGTTGGCCCTCCATTTAGAATCACTGAATTTGACATAATGTACGGCAAAGGGATATCTTATGAAGGAGATCTCCTGGATTTGGCCTTAAAGGCGAATGCAATTGAAAAAACAGGTTCATGGTTTTCTTACGAGGATAAAAAAATTGGACAGGGAAGAGAAAAGGTAAAGCTAATTTTATCTGAAGATTTAAAGCTCAAAAAAGCTATAGAAGAAAAAGTTACCTTGTTTTTAGGTACCGATTAGTGAACCCCTATGTTATAGAAATATTTAGCTATGAATGGTTCTATACAAACTTAGTCTCTTTTTCTTTAATAGCTTCCTTTTTAATATTGATTTCAGTTGTTTTAAGTAAAGTAGCTGATATCAATAAATGGATTATTTTTCTTTCTAAATTTTTAGGCTGCATATTTTTATTTAGATTTATATTTTCACAAGTTTATCAAATCTATAATAATCTTTGGTATATCAGTTATAGCCTTCCTCTTCATTTATGCGGTATATCAGTTATAGTATCTATAGTCGTTTTGTTGAGATTTAATCAGAATCTTTATGAATTTCTTTTTTTTATAGGATTTCCAGGGGCTATATGGTCCTTTTTGACTCCTCAGATTAATATTTATGACCCTGGTATGCTTTTTGATAATCCTGGTTATATGTATATAGATTATTTTGTTTCTCATGCTACTATTTTATTTGTCCCTCTTTATCTTACTTTTTTTTCAAGCAAAAAGCCAAGATCAAACTATTGGTATAAAATCTTTTTAAAATCGAATTTTTTTATAATACCTGTAATTTTCTTAATAAATTTATTTATTTATCATATTCTAGGCGTACAAGATGTCAACTATATATATCTTATGAATCCACCAGGAGCTAATAATCTTTTTATTATCGGAGGCTGGCCCTGGTATATTATAATGATGGAGATTGCTTGTTTTGTACATGCCGCTATTATTAATTTTTTATTTGTACGTTGGAATGATTTTATTAATTTTTTTTCATTAAAAAAGGAGTTGCTTAAATGAATAGGATTTTATCTTTTTTTGCTTATAGTTGTTTATTATCTATTTTGATTCCGAATCAGGCAAGTATTGGCTCTGTAACTATTGATGGCAAGATTTACAATCAAATATCTATGAGGCCAGAGTATAATTTTGGAAAAATTGGATTAGGGCTTGACCTATACTTTTACATAGATGATGAAGGAGGCTTTTATGAGAAGTCATGGGATTTTTCAGATGGCAAGGCTTTTGAAACATTGCTAGATAAGATATATTATCTTAGCTATAATAAACGAGGAGATGACTTTTACTTCAGATTAGGGGGTGTTTCGGGCTTTACGTTAGGTTATGGTATTATAGTCAATAATTATAGTAATATGACTGAATATCCAAACATTCGTAGGCTAGGAATGGATATGCAATTAAATTTTGGGAAAGGTATAAAAAGTCAAATTCTAATTAGTGATTTTAAAAGAGTTCCAGGTTTAATTGCGTTTAGAACAGAATTTCCCCTTTTTCCTAGAATAAATATTGGTGTTTTTGCTGCAACTGATTTAGATATGACTAAAGGTTTAATGGATGCAGATGATGATGGGTATCCTGATTATTTTGATGATAGCCCTAACGATGAAAATAGCTATGATGATGCTATTGATGCTTATAATCAGAATTCCGATCAATGGAATATTACGTGTCAAAGTTTTGACAATGACGGAATTGTTGGTCTATCATCAGATGAGTTGAACCTTTGTCTTTCGAGTCATTCATGGGATGTAAATTCTTTTATTCCTGGGCAAACATTACCTGAGGACAATATTTCATCTATTGGTTTAGACTTTAGTCTGAAGATTACAAGAAAAATAGATATATATATGCAGTTTGCTCAAATGATTGGAGATAAAATTCAAGATGGAGCATATGAAGAAAACTTGGGTTGGGGCGCAGTTCCATTTGGATTATCTTATTCTATTGGCCCTCAAAAGTTTAAATTTACTACTAAAGTTGAGTCAAGAATTAATTCAAGGCATTTTATGTATAATTTTTGGGATCAGGCATACGATTTAAATAGAGCAGAAATTATTTCAGATGATTTAGTACTTACGAAGCGTCATAAGTTAGCTCAATTTGGAGAATTAAAAGGTGTTTACTTTAGCTCAAGTTTAGCTATGCTTAATCTTTTAGGCTTCGATGTTTCGTATCAACACATGGTTGGAGAGACTTGGGATAGTACTATATCTAGCTTTAGTGATGAGCAAGAAAACAAGTCTTTTTTAGCTTCTTTGAAATTAAATACATCAAGAATCCCGAAGTTGAAAATTGCTGAAATATACTATCAAAGAAATAATGATAGAGATCCATTTGATTTTGATAATCCCAGTACAAATACTATACATGGCTATAATGTTGGAATGGAGCTGTCTAATGGTGTTGTTTTAATATATAAAGGCCAAACAACATACATAAATGATATAGTTAACCAGGGTGAAGTTAAGGCTAACTTTAACTTACAGGTTGAAACTCAAATAGCTCTGTAATGAAATCCTTCGAAATAAGAAAACAATTTATTGATTTTTTTAAAGAGAAAGAGCATCCTTTTATAAGAAGTTCTCCTGTTGTTCCGTTGAATGACCCTACACTATTATTTGCAAATGCGGGAATGAATCAATTTAAAGATATTTTTTTAGGGAATCGTAAGCCAGACTTTAATAGGGCTGTTAATTCTCAAAAATGTATAAGAGTTAGTGGAAAACATAATGATTTAGAGGAGGTTGGAGTAGATAATTTTCATCATACTTTTTTTGAGATGTTAGGAAATTGGTCTTTTGGTGATTATTACAAACAAGACTCAATTAATTGGGCTTGGGAATTATTTACCAAGCATTGGAATTTAGATGTGAATCGTTTGTGGGTGACTGTATACAAAGATGACGATGAATCTTATGATATTTGGAGAAAGGTTAGAAATATTTCTAATGATAGAATTTTAAGATTTGGTGATAAGGATAACTTCTGGGAAATGGGTGATACCGGCCCTTGCGGGCCATGCTCAGAAATTCATTATTATACTGGATCTGATCTTTCAAAACAAAATCCGCATGGAGTTAATTGCGAACAAGACTATAGAGAACTTTGGAATTTGGTATTTATACAGTATAATAGAGATTTGAATGGTGCTCTTTCTAATCTTCCAATGAAGCATGTTGATACAGGAATGGGCTTAGAAAGAATCACATCAGTTATGAACAATACGCAGGATCATTATTGCTTAGATTTATTTCATCCTATAATTAATAAAATAGAAAATATATCAAACATTATTTATAATAATACAAATGGAACCCCTCATAGAGTTATTTCTGACCATTTAAGAATGTTATGTTTTTCAATGGCGGATGGCGCTATTCCATCTAATGATGGAAGGGGTTATGTTTTGAGAAGAGTTTTAAGAAGAGCTGTTAGATATGGTGATTTGATTGGAATTAAAAATTGTTTTTTAAGTTCTTTGGTTGACAGTTTGATTTCAACTGTAGACAAATTTTATCCTGAAATAAAGTCAAAAAAAGACTTTATTGTCAAAACTCTTGATAGAGAAGAAGACTTATTTAGAAATACTCTAGAAAAAGGGTTGGTTAAATTTGATGAAATTGCATTAAAGTCTAACAAAAAATTTTCAGGTCGTAGTGCCTTTAAACTTTATGATACATATGGGTTCCCTTTTGACCTGACAAAGTTGCTTTGTTCTGAGAAGAATATGCAAGTAAATGAAAATGAATTTAAAGAAGAAATGGAAAAGCAAAAGATTAAATCTAAAAAGTTAAAAAAAGATAGCTTTGAGATCCAAAATATAGATTGGATTTCAAAAACTGAAAAAATAGAAACTAATTTTATAGGATACAATTGTTTTAAAGCTGATTGTAATATGTTGGCTTATTGCAAGATTTCAGATAAGTATTATATAGTTTTAGATCAGACCCCTTTTTATTGTGAATCCGGTGGTCAAGTTTCAGATAGAGGTAAGATATACAATAAATCTATTTATTTAGATGTGCTAGATGTCCAAAATGTAAATGGTGTTATATGCCATATATGTAATCTAAAAAAAGGTAGTTTAAATTTTGATATTTCTGAGTTTAAAGCTGAAATCATAAAAGATGATAGGAAAAAAATAAGATCTAATCATACAGCTACTCATTTACTGCATGAGTCTTTAAAGCAAGTGCTGGGTAGGCATGTTCAACAATCAGGCTCTCTTGTAGATAAAAACAGATTAAGATTTGATTATACTCATTCAAGTAAGCTCAGTGATTTAGAAATTTATGAAATTGAACGTATTGTTAACCAAAATATAATTAATAATATAAAATTAGAAACTAATGTGGAAAACTATAAAGATGCTATAGAGAATGGCGTAGTAGCTCTTTTTGGAGAGAAGTACGAAGATATTGTTAGGGTAGTTAATATTTCAGACTTTTCCAAAGAGCTTTGTGGTGGTACTCATGTAGCTAGGACTGGTGAAATTGGATTCTTTAAAATTCTTTCAGACTCAGCCCTTTCTTCAGGGGTAAGAAGAATTGAAGCTGCTACTGGTATCAGCTCCGTATCTTTAATGTCTTCGTATTATGAAAAAATAAAATCTCTTAAATCTTTGTTAGGGGCGACTGAAGATAGTTTGGTTGATACTGTTAAAAATTTAATAACAAAGAATCTTGAAATTGAAAAAAAGAATGAAAGACTGTTGATTGAAAAGCAGCAAAAAATAATTGAACAGCTGATAAAAAAAATAGTTACTTTTAAAAATGTCAAGATTCTTTCGTTGGTTATAAAAGAAGATATTGATGAAAATATTCTTTCTGATTGGTTTAGAAAAAAAACAAAAAATAACTCTATTATGTTGGTTGGTCTAATTAAAAATAGTCGCCCTATTATTGTATGCTCCTTAACTGATGATCTTATTCCAAAATTAAAAGCTAATGAAATAATAAAAATTGCTGCTAAATGCATTAATGGAGGAGGTGGTGGAAAAAATCATTTCGCTAAAGCAGGCGGTAAAGATGTTAAGCTTTTAGATAAAGCTATTAAAATTACAAAAGATGAGGTTTTGAAAAAAATATGAATCACACAGATACTCCTTTAATTATAGAAAAAACAAAGACAGTAGATAATTATCTAGATGTTCCAGATTTAGATGTTCCAGATCTTAGCTTTGATGATTTTATTGATGTAGAAATGATAAGAGATGGATCTATCAATTTACCGTCAATTGCAGAGCCTGGAGTGGTTCGTCACTTTATAAATTTATCTATAAAAAATCATCATATTGATAAAGATTTTTATCCGCTAGGTTCTTGTACCATGAAGTATAATCCTAAAATTAACGACAAAGTAGCTTCTCTTGATAATTTTACTCAAATTCATCCAGATCAACACGAATCTACAATTCAGGGATATTTAAAAATTCTATACGATTTAGAGAATATGCTTAATTCTATAACAGGTATGCATAGAACTACTTTACAGCCAGCTGCAGGCTCTCAAGGTGAGCTTGTAGGTCTTTTAATTATGCAGAAATATCATAAATTAAATAAAAATAAAAATAAAAAATTTATTATTGT
>PAHI01000017.1 GCA_002705575.1 Fidelibacterota bacterium
ATATTTTTATTTTTTAATAAAAATTTTCTAAATCTTAAAAAAGTATTATCTAAAGCTCCAGTAAAATAATTTATTTTATGTAATTTACAAAATTTAATTATTTTTTTATCTTCTGGAGATTTGCTGGTTAAAATTGTGATGTCAGAAATGTATTTTGATCTTTTTAAATTTTCAACCAGATGATAAAGTAATTCTTTACCGAAAATTTGAGTTAAAACTTTTCCTGGTAATCTACTTGATGAATATCTTGCTTGTATAAAACAATGCATTAAAGGTACGAAATTTAAGTTCCGTTGAATTATATAAAAATTTAATATATTAAAAAGATGATTGTAAACATTTATTTATGAGAATTCAAAAAAAAAAAATTGGAAGAAGCAGTTTTTCAAATTCAAGTGATCCGAATTTAAAAAAATATTTAGAATTAAAAAAAATTGACAATAATCTAAATAACTTAAATAGAACAATACTCAATTGTTCAAGACAAACACTTACTAGAATTATTTATTATAACAAAATTTATGAACAAATTTTGAATAAACCTGGAGTGGTAATGGAATTTGGAGTGGAATATGGGGCAACAATTTCCCTTTTAACAAAGTTAAGGGGTGTTTATGAGCCATATAATTATTCGAGAAAAATAATCGGGTTTGATACTTTTTCTGGTTTTAATGGGGATCTTACAAAATACGAAAAGAAGGCAGGTTGGAAAAAAAATGATTACTCAACAATACAAAATTATGAAAATTATTTGAATAAAATAATTAAGTATGAGGAAGATGATGCTCCGATTAATCATTTAAAAAAATTTGAATTAATCAAAGGTGATGCATCATCTACAGTAAAAAGATATTTAAAAAAACATAAACAAACAATAATTGCATTGGCTATATTTGATATGGATGTATATAAGCCGACAAAAAATGTTTTAGAAGCTATTAAAAATAGATTATATAAAGGGAGCATACTTGTCTTTGATGAAATTAATCATCCTGATTTTCCAGGGGAAACAATTGCTTTATTAGAGAGTCTAGGGATTAGAAATCTACAGTTAAAAAATTTTCATGGTGAAACTTTTTCATCTTATGTTGTCTTAGATTAGCAAATTTATAACGAAAAAAATTTTTCAGTATTAACTTTTATGTCTAGCCCTTTAAAATAATTATTCATTCTATCTTCTAATTCATTTATACTATTACAAAATATTATTGGTTTTTCGTAATTAAAACCTTTAGAAATAATAGAATCAGTTTGATGGTTGTAATCAATGATTAAAGTTGGAATTTTCTGGCTTAAACACTCGTCTATCAGTGATGTATATTGTCCTATTACCAAATCAGAGTCTCTGCATAATAGATAAGAGTAATGCTCAACTTTATTTTCAGAGGAAATAAAAATATTTTTTTTTAATTTTAATTTATTTAAAATGTCTTCAAACGCATTTATTTTTGACCAACTATCATCTTTAAATCTTAATACAAATAAACAATTTTTATTTTTTTCTGCTAAATAAAGCACATCATTTAAAAAGTTAATTTGTGCTCTCCAGCTATTATATGGATTTGATTTTGAAATAAACCATTTATGGGGAGCGTTTTGTCCAAGGACTATTATTTTTTTTTCGTATAACGAGTTTCCTTCTATTTCAGATAAAAAATTTTTTTTTACTTTCATATTTTCTTTTACTTTCCAAAAACCTGATGGAATTATCTCATCTGCAAAGTAATTATTTGAATTTATCAAAGTTTTTTTTGTAAAATTACTAATACAAAAATATTTATTAGATATATTTGATGGATAAGTGTTACAAAAAGAAAGCATAAATCTTTCTTGGTGACAAATAGATACAATTTTTTTTTTATCCAAAGCTAGAAACAATTCTTTTGGTGATGTTATATCGTTAGCAAAGTAACACTCCTTTAAGTTTTCAAATTTACTCAAAATATCGACAAAGTTCTTAAAATTATAAAAAAAATGACTCAAAATTATTACACCACAAATATTACTTATACTTCTACAAGATAAAATTAATGTAAAAAAAAAATAAAGAGAACTGATTAAATTGGAAAAAGCCTTTTTAGGGATATCTTGAATATTATATTGATTATTTTTTTTTGATTTAAGAGAATTTGTATAATCAATAAACAAAAAATTATCGATAAAATTTTCAGAATTTGGATCTTCGTTAAAATAAATTTTTTTTTGAAAAAGGTCTGAACCACTAGTTCTACCGTAATGTAAAAAAAAGCACTTGCTATAATTTATATTATCATTCTTTTTTAAATTTTTTTTGTTTTGTCTATAAAAATAAAATTTTTTAAAAATTAAAATAAAGAATTTTTTTATAGTATTAAGCAAAAACTCAACTAATTCAAAAGGTATAATTATTTTAGTTACCCTTTCATTAAAATTAAATACAACACCCTCAAAAGGAACAATATAAATAATTTTTTCATTATTATTATTTGACCAAATATCTATTTTGCTTTTAATATGAAAAAATAAATCGCCAAATTTCTTTTGTAAAGATACTCTTAGTTTTTTTTCTAAAAAAATGTTGTCTCCAAAAAATTTTGATGATTTTTTTATAATTTTATCATTAACACTATCAATATTTGCTTTGTATGTTTCTTTTTTAAGATCGTGTATAAATGGACTTATTGTATCAACTTTCTCTAGATCCTCTAATGGCAAAGGTAATATATCTTTTTTTTTTAATTGTTCCGCTAGTGTTTCTTCAGAAAGTTTTGACTTAAAAATCGCAAAGTTACTTATGTTTATATAATTAATTTTAAAACCAATTATTTTTAAAAAAATTAAAAAAAAATAAAGAAAATTGTAGTATTTATAAATAATAATTCTCATTTAATTGATAATTAATTTCAAAGATTTAAAGATCTGCTCAAATTTAAGATCTCTTCCATATTTTTCCCAACCAGAATTAATAATATCTAGACTATCATTATACTCATAAAATTTTTTTATAATTTCATAGTCGCTATTAGATATTATGTTATAAGTCCTGTAGTCTTTGTGTCCATAATACTCAAGATCATTTTCCTCAAGTTTAATATTTAATAAATTCAAAACTTTTAATGTTTCTAATCTAATTATAGCTATATCCAATTCATGGTTAAAAGTCTCAACTGTTATCTTCGAACAATATTTATTGCTATAAATAAATACTCTAGATATCTTTGATACATCTGAAAAATATTGTACATAATGATTTAAATTAATGTTTTTGTTAATTTTAAAAAAAAAATTTACATTTTTTATATTTAATGAATTTAGTTTTTTATTTAGAACTTTTTTAATAATAGAGGTTGGATTGCCAGTCCAAATTAATTTATCAAAATCCACTTTTTGCCCTCTAGAGTAGATCTGGATCTTTTTATTGGCCAATTCCACCTTTATTGGACTTTTATTATAAATTTTAATTTTTTTTTTTTTTAATGTATTTTCAAATTCATGAAAAAATTTATTGTATCCATTTGCTGGTAACGCTGCAATTAAAGATTTGAGTTTTAGCTCTTTTCTTTTTAATCCATGTGTCTCGTCAAAAATTTTTTCATTTTTTTTTTTAAAAACTTCTTGTAAATAATTTTTGAAATATATTCTTCTGAGAGCTAATCCATAAGATGAGTTGCTAGATAGTTCATCTATATTTAAATCAATATTTTTAAGCCATTTTTTTAAGAAAATTTGTGTTTTTAATGGGTAGACCATTATTCTATTCTCTAAATTATGGTTTATTTTAGCACTATTAAAAGTGGGTTTTAAATTAAATACTGGTCCAGCAAAGTCTTTTGTAAAAATTTTTTTATCCTCACATTCTGTATATGAAGAGTAAGTGTGTGGAAATTCAATCAGTATTTTATTTCTTAAGTTTTCTGGGATAAATTTATACCACTTGCTACCTACTTCTAAATATTGACACGAATTTATAAAAAATTCTTTATTGATTATTTCGTCTTTTAAAATACCTCCCAAATTATTTTGTGTTTCGAATATACTTATATCAGTAACGCCTCTCTCAAATAAATAGTTCGCAGTTACTAATCCAGTTATTCCACCACCGACTATAACTATTTGATTTTTCATTTTTTCTTTAAAACTAAATTCCAGTATCTATAACGATTTTTTTTTATGTGGTCGTAATAATCTACTTCTTCCATAAATAATATCTCCCAGTGTTTAAATATTTTTTTTAATTTTTTTTTGTTAAAAAAGTTAATATATCCAACATTTGCAAATAAGCCCTTTTTAAATATATTTTTATTTTTATATTTCATTCTATCTGTGCATTTATCTGAATAAAGCGAGCAGCAAACAAGAATTGAGTTCTTGTTAGTAATTTCAGAAAATTGATCTAAAATTTTTTTGATATTTTTATCAGTAATGTGTGTAATTGTTCCTCTATCTAGAATAATATTAAATTTAGTTTTTAATGAACTAAAATTAAATTTAACTAAGTCAGATAAAATTATTTTTTTTTTTATTCTTGGAAATTTTTTTTTAATTGTCTTAACAGCCTTACTGCTAAAATCTATTCCATAATAATCAAATTTTTCGTATAAAAAAAAGGGAATATTAGCTCCTAAACCACAACCTATTTCTAAAATATTTTTATTTTTGTTTTTTAAATTAGTAAATTTTTTTATAAGCTTTATAACATCATCCCAAGGCCATATACTTTTGTGGTGTTCAGTTTTATATATTTCGTTCCAGTAATTTTTTTTCATTTTAGAAAATTTTATTATTATTCTGCATTAATATTTCTTTGCTTTTTTCTCCCTCATTAAAGAGTAAATCTAAAATAGATAAGTTGCTTATAAATTTTTTCGAGTTTTGAGTATAATTTGGATGTTTATACTCTTGAAATATTATTTTGATATTGTTTTTTTCAAAATCTTTTTTGTTTGCATAATTTTTGCCTTGAGACCCAAAAATATAGGTCTTTGCATTTAGTTTTTTACACATATCTAATACTAATTCTGATTTGGTGCCTGAAAAATTATATTCACTTGCTTTTAATACCTTTGTTTTTATTTTAAGACACTCTAAAAAAAAAAATTATCAATTCAAAATTCAGATCTACAAGATGCTTAAAATCTTGTTCAATTATTTTTTTCAAAGAAGAGTAGTAATTTTCAAAAAACTTAGTTTTTTTATATGCAAAATAAATTGTCTTTAAATGTTTTTTTTTCCAATTTTGACCAGATATCTCTATTTGTGATATTTGCGTATTGAACCTTCCACTATCATTAACTGGGATTGTTAACCACTTTATCTCATTATTATAGACTATTTTATTTCTATTATTAAAATCTTTTCTTTGATACTGAACAATATCAAAAAAACAGAATACATCACTAAGAGCTACCTTATTGAAAAAGCCTAGCCACGGCAGATAGCAGGGCTGATGCGCTGTAAGTATCATTTTATTTTATTTTTTTTGTAATAACCTTTTTTAACTTTCATTGGGTTTCCGCTTACCAATGAGTAAGGGGGAATTTTTCCTTTATCTACTACTGTGCCTGCAGCGACCACAGAATGATGACCAATATAAGCTCCAGCCTTTATTACTGAAAAAGTACCAACAAAGACATTATCTTCTAAAACTATTTTACTTCTGATAATATCTTTTGTTAAGCCAATGCATCTTTTATGAGAATCTGCAACATTTATTGATACAAATGCAGCAATATCACAATTATTTCCAATTTTTACCTCGGATTTTGTAGCATTAACTTCAGAAAAGCCACCAATAAATGTGCCATTTCCAATCTTTGGTTCTCCACTCAACCATACTAGAGGATGGTATTTATTTTTTTTAAAGCCCAAGACTTTTAAAAGTATTTTTAAAAAAATAGTTTCTTTCATATTTTTGATATTTCCTCTGAGAATTTATTAATTTTCATAAAATTAGATTTATTAACGATATTTTTTTTTTTCAATTGACGCTGTAATTTTAATAAAACTTGTTCAAATTTTTTAAAAAAAGAATTTTCATTAAATGAATACTTAATTATTTTCAAATTATTTTGATTTAAGTTTTTGCCTGTATTTTTTTGGTTTTTCCATAATTGAATTGATAAAACGATTTTATTATTACTAATACCTTCATAAACTGTAAAGCCCCCCGCACAAATAATCAAATCTGAATTTTTCATATAAGATTGTATTTCATTTGGGGATAAATATATTTTAACATTTTTATAGTGGGAAAAGTAATTATATAATTTTTTTTTATTTTTGTAAAACATGCCAATTATTATAATAAATTCAAAATTATATTGATTTTTCTCAAACCATTTAAAAATTTTTTTTGATAAATTATAATGATCAAGGGCACCAAATGTTATAAGTATTCTCTTTATCTTAGAGATATTTTTTGTTTTAGATTTTCTATAAATTGGTAAATATTTCTTTCCTAATAGTTTTTTTTTGCAAATATAATTAAATTTATTATTCTCAATTGAATAATTTATTACAAAATCTGTATTTAATATTCTACCTATATCGTCTATATAACCAACCTTATTAAAAAAAAGTTTAGACTCCATAATATCTTTTTGTTTAATTTCATAATTATCAAAAATTATTATTTTATTTAAATTTTGGAATTTTTTGAAAATATTTGAAGCATTTGCAATTTTATTGTTTTTATTTTTGAAAAGATAATTATTAATTTTTGCTTCTTTAAGTATTTTGTCTGTAGATGAATTCTTATTTACAAAAATAAAACATTTATTTTTTTTCCTCAATAAAATTTTATAATAACCAATACATCTTTTCAAATGTCCAAAACCAATATTCGAATTACATACAGTATCGAAAACGACCAGTTTTTTATTATTCATTTTTTATATAGAAGTAATGTAAAGTCATGTGGTAAATAATCATGCCTAATAATGAATTTTTTTGAAATTTTATGGCAAATCGAAACTAAATCTTTTGGATCCATGTAAAATTCCTTTTGATTTATTTTATCTGAATAGATGCTTAAGAAATTTATTGCTAAACCTTTTTTTGAAATTCTATACATTTCCTTTAATAGTTTAAAAAGTTTATTGTTTTGATTAATAACAGGAATATTAAGTGCACCTGATAAAAAAATATAATCATATGAATTATTTCTGAATTTTTTCAAATTAAAAATAGACTGATTTATGCACTTGATATTTTTTTTCTTTAAAATATTTATCATGTTTCGATTTGAATCAATACCTGTGTAATTAACATGAATTTTTTTTTTCTTTAAATAAGTATTAAAGTCACCAGTTCCACAGCCTAAATCAAGTATCTTAGAACTATTTAAATTATCAATATCACAAAAAACTCGAAACCTTTTTTCTTGGGAGATTTTTGAACCCCATCCATTTTTTTTATATGAATTTTTAAAATTCTTAATATTAAAATTATAAAAATTTTCGATTTCTCTCATAAAATTCTAAAGTTTTGTATATTCCATTATTAATTTTATACTTTGGTCTCCATCCAGTTTTTTTTGCTTTTTTTACATCATATTTAGAGATTCCAATCTCTTCTTTTCTCTTTTTTTCTTTTTTTATTTTTAAGCTATGTTTAGATTTATTCTTTAAAATTTTGATTAAAGAATTTACAGATGTAGAAATGCCCGTTGCAAGATTAAATATTCCACTTAACTTTTCGCTTTTTTGTAAAAATGAAACAGCATCATCTATAAAAATAAAATCTCTTTTTTGTTTTCCATCACCAAAAATTTTAAGCGTTTTTTTTTTTAATAAATTTTTTATAAAAATATTAATCACCCCAACTTCACCAATTTTTGGCTGATAAGGTCCATAAACATTGCCTATTCTTACAATAACAAAATTTAAGCTAAAATAATTTGCAAAATAAAGAATATAATCCTCTGCTGTTTTTTTACATAAAGAATAAGAAAAAATAGGTTTACATATTGAATTCTCTTTAAATAATTTACCCTTGGAGGCTCCATATACAGCTACACTTGAACCAAATATAATTTTTTTATCAGGATATAATTTTACAATCTTAAGTAAATTTAAGGTAGAAATTATAGTAGTTTTTACGTCACTAAATTGATTTTCATTTAAT
>PAHI01000018.1 GCA_002705575.1 Fidelibacterota bacterium
AAATTTAAATAAATTTGATTTATTAAGAACTTTTGTGAAGTTTACTTCACAGGTAATTAAATTAAATGTCGAAAAATTTATTTTAAAGAATCATAGAGTTAATAAATTGATTATAAGCGGAGGTGGAGTTTACAATACTACTCTTGTCAATGATATAAAAAAAGACTTAGATATTCCTGTGTTTAATATAATAGATTATGGTATTGAGCCAAAAATGAAAGAGAGTCTCTTAATGTCAATATTAGGTTATGCAAAGGTTAATAATATAAATAGTAATATGCCAAGTGTTACAGGAGCATCAAATGATGTTGTCCTAGGAGAGATATATGAACCTAAATAATAATATTTTTAGAGAATATGATATTAGAGGAATTGCTGATTTAGATTTTGATGGAGAATTCCCATTCTTGCTGGGAAAGGCTTTTGGAACTTTTGTTGTTAAAAATAAATCTAAGAATATTGCTGTAAGTGGTGATGTTAGGTTAAGTACGAATAGATTAAAAAAAGATTTTATTAAAGGCTTAAAGGAAACGGGAGTTAATGTTATTGATATTGGTGTAATCCCAACACCTATAAACTATTTTTCTAATTTCTATCTTCAAATTGATGGTTCTGTTCAAATTACAGGTAGCCATAATCCTGCAGATTATAATGGATTTAAATTTACTTTTCAAAAAAAACCTTTTTTTGGTAAAGATATTCAGTCTTTATACAAAATTATGCTTCAAAAAAAATATGTCGAAAGCAGAGGAGGTGTAACTAAAATTGATGTCATCGATGCATATATTAAAGATATAGTTTCAAGGTTTGATATTAATAAAAAAATTAGAGTCTTAATGGATTGTGGAAATGCTGCTGGATGTATTGTCGCTCCTCAAATTTTTAAAAAATTAAATATAGAAATTGAAGAAATGTATTGTGATGTAGATGGTAGTTTTCCGAATCATCATCCAGATCCTACTGTTGACAGTAACTTGGATGATCTTATTGCAAGAATTAAGGAAAGTACTTTTGATTTAGGTGTCGCTTATGATGGAGATGCTGATCGTGTCGTTTGCGTAGATTCTAATGGTAATATTATAAGGTCAGATGTTTTGATGTGTCTTTTTATAAAAGATATTTTAAAGAATAGTAATCAAAAAATTATTTATGATGTAAAGTGTTCTTCTATTGTAAAAAATGTAATTTTAGCAAAAAATGGAGTTCCTATAGAATGGAAAACAGGACATTCATTAATTAAGAGTAAAATGAGTTTAGAAAAAGCTATTTTTGGAGGAGAAATGAGTGGGCACTTATTTTTTGCAGATGATTATTATGGATATGATGATGCTATATATGTCTCTTTAAGGCTAATTCAAATTTTATTAAAAAGGAATCAGAGTCTTTTAGCTATGGTTTCAGAAATTCCTAAATACTTCTGTACTAATGAATTAAGGTTTGAGTGTGAAGATGATAATAGAAAATTTTATATAATGAAAGAGTTGGAAATATTTTTTAAGAAAAAATATAAATGTTCGAGTATTGATGGTGTTAAGGTATTTATTAATACAGGTTGGGGGCTCCTAAGAGCTTCAAATACTCAGCCAGTCATTGTTTGCAGACTTGAATCAAAGACTAGCGAAGGATTAGATGAAATAAAAAGTATTTTTTCATCTAAGCTTTCTGAGTTTAGAGGTATTGATTTTGAGTTTTAATAAAATAATTAATCAATTTAGAAAAACAATTGATACTAATTTGAAGAAAATATACTTTCAGGGGCCTAGCAATATGGTTGAAACTGCTAATTTTGTTATGTCTGCTAAGGGTAAAAGAATTCGTCCTGTTTTAACGATGATGTCGTGCGATGTTCTAGGAGGTAAGGTTGAACAGTCTATTGATGTGGGGATTGCTATAGAGTTATTGCATAATTTCACATTGGTTCATGATGATATAATGGATGGAGATAGTATGAGGCATGGACAGCCGACGGTTCATAAAAAATGGGATATTGGTACTGGGGTTCTAACAGGAGACTCGCTATTATGGCTATCTCTTCATGTATTAAGAAATGTCGATTATGATAGGGAGCAAATCTTGTTGAAATTTATTGATGCTATTAAGATAGTATGTGAAGGACAGGCTTATGATAAGATGTTTGAAAGCAAAGATTACATTACGACAAATGAATATGAGAGTATGATTAGCATGAAAACAGGTTATATGATTGGTCTATGCAGTGAATTAGGTGCTATTTGCTCTAAGTCAGACGCTGATATTCAGCAAAAAATGAAGGAGTATGGATTAGAGATTGGTAAAGCATATCAGATTCAAGATGATTATATGGAGATGTATTCAACTGAAAAGATTATGAAAAAAAGTTTAAAAAGTGATATTGAATTAAACAAAAAAACATATATGGTTTGCTTAGCTTCTGATATTGATCCTATTGGGTTAAGTGATATTTTAAATTCAAGGCAAAGTTCGAAACATAAAATGAAATTATTAAGAAAGTATTTTGAGGAGTTAAATGTAAAAGACAGAGTTATTGAAGAAATTGATAAATCTTTTAAAAAGGCTGAAACGATATTAAGAGAAATTGATTTTAAAAAGGATTATTTGTTTAAATTGAATGAATATTTAAAAAATAGGCGGTATTAATGAGTTTTTCGAATCAAAGTGTTAGCGAAATAGATGTACACAATATGAGAGAACAAATTGAGTCTATATATATACAAATAAAAGATTCGTTGAATCTTATGAATGATTTTATAAAAAAAGATTCTAGTTATAAAAATATTATTTATAGATATGATAATATTTTGATTATTGGAATGGGAGGGTCAGCTATAGGAGCAGATTTTGCTAGGACAATAATTCAGCAAGACTCATTATTGCCTGTTTTTGTTGTTAGAGATTATTTTATTCCTGGATGGGTAAATAATAAAACTTTTGTAATTGCATGTTCTTATTCAGGTAATACAGAAGAAACATTGACTGCATATAATCAATGTTTAAATAGAAAATGTATGTCAATTGTAATTTCAACAGGAGGAAAAATTGTTGAAATTGCAAATGCTAATAATATAGGAGTTTTAAAAATACCTGAAGGCTTTCAGCCTAGAGCTGCAATAGGATATTCTTTAACTTTGTTTTTGTTATTGTTTAAGGAACTTGGAATTATTAAAGATGATCTTATTGGTGATTTAGATATTGTTATAAAAAATAAGCTAGGACTACATTATGTTAATCAAGCCAAATTAATTGCTAATAAATTACATGGAACGTTGCCTATTATTTATTCTTCAGAAGGGTATATGTCTGTTTTAGCAATAAGGTTAAAAAGTCAATTAGCTGAGAATGCAAAGATGCTTTCATACCAAAGTACACTTCCTGAACAAAATCATAATGAAATTGAAGGATGGTGTAATCAAAAAAAAATAATGTCTCTTATTTCCGTTGTATGGTTGAAAGATGTAGATGATTCCATATTTATTAAAAAAGGGATGCACAATGTAAAAAAAATTATAAAAAATCATCCTTATCAGCATGTAGATATTGAAGTTGATAAAGGTACATTTTTAGAAAGAATTTATGCTATGATTCATTTTGTAGATTGGATAAGTTTTTATTTAGCTATTTTATATAAAAGTAACCCTGCTTTAATAGGTAATATTTTACGATTAAAATCCTCTCATAAAGAATGAATTTAGTAAATGTAGATAAAATATTCTATGATTCTGAAGCTAAAGGTTATGGTGTTAAGCTTATTTCATATCAAGGTAATGAAAGTTTGGTGATTATTATTGGCACAGATGATGCTAAAGAGATATCATTAGCCAAAGAAAGAGTACAGCTACCTAGGCCATCTACTCATGATTTGTTAGTAAAAATCATGGAGTCTGTCAATTTGAGATTTAAGAAAATTGTAATATATGATTATAAATTAGGAACTTTTTTTTCAAAAATAATTCTTGAAGGTGTTGGCTTAGGTGAGATTACTATAGATGCAAGGCCCAGTGATTCAATTATTTTAAGTTTACGTTCTGGTTGTGCTCTGTATATTGATGATATTGTTTTTAAAAAATCATCTATTAGAGAAATAAAAGAAATGCCTATAAAACCTGACAATGATGATTTTAAGCTTAGTAATGAATCAATCTTAAATAATTTGAATAAAGCTCTCAGTGAAGCAATAAATATGGAAAAGTATGAAAAAGCTGCTGAGTTAAGAGATAAAATTAATACATTATCTAAAAAATAAACTTTTTATTTAAATATATTAAAGCCCTTCTAGATGCTTTTTTTTCACTTTCTTTTTTACTAACTCCATTAGATTTATAGCTTTTATTTAGAGATTTGATAGTGATTACTGTTGAAAAAATGTTATTAATTTCTTTCTGCGTTTTGAAGAAAGGTTTAGAAGATTTTATTTTATTGCAGAATTCAATTAGCTGCCCTTTGTAATTCATTTCAGTTCTGTATAAATCTATATTGTCCAACAATGTAGTTTCTATAAATTTTTTAGCTTGATTAATATCTGAATCTAATGTTATAGCTCCAATAGTAGATTCGTAACAGTCTGATATAATTTTATCATTTAAATTTTGTAAGGATTTTCCAGTTGTTATATATTTATTTATATTTATTTTTTTTGATACTTTAGATAATGTTTTATAGTTTATAATACTTGCTCTTTGTTTGCTCAATTCTCCCTCAGAATTTTTTTTATATTTATTGAACAATGAATTGGTTACAACAAAATTAAGGATGGCATCTCCTAAAAATTCTAATCTTTGATAATTTTTCATTTGATCTGAACTATACGATGGATGAGTTAATGCCTGTTTGAGTATTTCTTTGTTTTTGAAAGTGTAGTTTATACTATCTTCAATCTTTTTCATTGTATTTGCTTAGAGTTAGTGTAGCATTATGACCGCCAAATCCAAATGAATTACTTAGTGCATTATCAATTTTCTTGACAATGCTTTCGTTTGGTACATAGTTTAAGTCACAAAGAGGATCAATGTTTTTATAATTTATTGTTGGTGTAATAGTGGAATTTTTTATAGATAAAATTGTAGCAATAGCTTCTAGTGCTCCTGAAGCACCTAATGAGTGTCCAATCATCGATTTTGTTGAACTTACATGTAAATTTTTAGATGATTTTTTAAAAACTTTTTTAATTGCGTTAGTTTCTATTATATCATTATGATAAGTAGATGTGCCGTGTGCATTTATATACTGTATGTCATTAGTCTTTAATCTTGCTTCATTTATAGCTTGTTGCATTGATTGGATTGCTCCATGAGATTTTGGGTGAGGTGTTGTAATGTGATATGCGTCAGCACTTGCTCCAAACCCTTTTATTTCTGCATAAATTGTGGCTTTACGATTTATTGCATGCTGTAGTTCCTCAAGAAGAAGTATCCCCGCTCCTTCACTTATGACAAATCCATCTCTCTTTTTATCAAAAGGTCTACTAGCAGTTTTGTGATTTGAGTTTTTGCTTAATGCTTTCATATTACTGAAGCCTGCAATTGACATTGGAGTTATAGATGCTTCTGCTCCGCCCGATATTATTATATCTGAGTATCCATGTTTTATATTTCTATAAGACTCTCCAATAGAGTGAGCACTTGAAGAGCAAGCTGATAAAATAGCGTAGTTTGTACCCTTGAAATTATATTTAATAGAAATGTATCCAGATGCAATATCTGGAATCATAGAGGGAATAAAAAAAGGACTAACTTTCTTAGGATCTTTTAGTAATTTGGAATGTTGTTTTTCAAAAGTATTCATGCCTCCAATACCAGAGCTTACAATTACTCCGGCTCTATTAGTATTAATCTTGCTTACATCAATTTTTGAGCTTTTGAGGGCTTGTTCTGCTGCTATTAAAGCAAATGCTGTAAATCTATCTATTCTATTTAGTGTTTTACTATCTAAATAAGATTCTAGTTTGATGTTTGCTTCACCACCAATATGTACCTGATAATTACTTGTATCAAAAAGTGTTATAGGAGAAATTCCATTGAAACCATTAGATATTGATTCCCAATATTTTTTTATTGAGTTGCCAAGTGGAGAAATGACCCCCATACCAGTAATGACTACTCTATTATTGGTCATTTATTTTGTTTTTTTTCTAGGAAACTCAATACTTTATCTAAATTATTTAAAGACTCAGCATCTTCATCAGATATTTCTATATTAAACTCTTCTTCAAGCTGCATGATTAACTCTACTTGATCTAGAGAGTCTGCTCCTAGATCACTTACAAAATCTGCTTCACTTGTTATTTTTTCTATATCAACAGCTAGTTTTTCAACAATTATATTAACGACTTTATCTTTTGTGTCAGACATTTTTTCTCCTTATTAAATTATGAGTCCACCATCAACTGAAATCACTTGGCCTGTAATGTATGAAGCATCATCTGAACATAAAAAACAGACTAAATTTGCTACATCTTCAGGTATACCTATTTTTCTAAGAGTGATATTATTGCTAAATTTATTGAATTCTAAATCTTTTGTCATATTTGTTTTTATAATTCCTGGAGCTACTGCGTTGATATTGATAGATTTTTTCCCATATTCTTTAGCTGCACTTTTTGTTAAACCAATTAATCCTGATTTAGAGGCACAGTAATTAGCTTGACCAGGATTTCCATATATACCTACGACTGAAGTTATATTGACAATTTTTCCATAGTTTTTTTTTATCATACTTGGTAAAACTGATTTCATACAATTAAAAGATCCTTTTAAATTAGTTTCTATTACTTTATCCCATGAATTTTCAGACATCCGTAATAGAATTTTATCATCTGTTATTCCAGCATTATTTATCAATAAATCAATTTCTCCCCATTTTTGAGTTATTTCTTTTATACTGTTTTGTATTTGGGTTAAATTTTTAACATTAGCTTTAAATAAAAGAAGATCTCCAAAAGATTTTAATTCATCGTATGCAGTTTGCAGTGATTTATTTGATGTACTTATTAAAGCAACTTTTGAGCCTGATTTAAGTAGAGATTTAGAAATTTCTTTGCCAATACCCTTTGAGCCTCCGGTAATTAATGCTATTTTGTTTTTTAAATTATATTGGTTCATATTTTTTTTCAAATGAACTGGATGTTATATTTTTTGAAGGTTTGATTAATTTTGAAAGAATGCTTTTTGGTCCCAATTCAAAAAATGAATTAACTCCATCTTTTATCATGTTAGAAATAATACTATCCCATTTTACTGGAGATGTGATTTGATTGATTATGTTTAGCTTAATAACCTCTCCTTTTGTGTTCGGCGTGGCATTGACATTTTGGTATATTGGTAAAATAGCATCATTGAAATTTAGGTTATTTATAGTTTCTAGCAAAGCCTCAGATGCAGATTTCATAAGTGGAGAGTGGAAAGCTCCTGATATATTTAAAGGAACAACATGTATTTTGTGTTTCTTTAGATATGATACAGCATTATCGATATCTATTTCTTTGCCTGATAAAATAATTTGATTTTTTGAGTTATAGTTCGCTACAGATAGGTTGCTTAGAGTATTTAAGATACTATGCAATTCATCCATGTTTTTATGAAGTACTGCAATCATTTTTCCTGGGTTTTTAATATTAGCATTATTCATAGATTCAGATCTTATTTTAATAAATCTCAGAGCTTCTTTATATGAAATCACTTTAGAGGCATATAAGGCAGTTATTTCACCAAGGCTATGACCAGCAAAACAATTTGGGAGCCCTTCTTTTTGAACGTGAATATTGTATGCTATAGAGCTTATTATAAATATTGCTGGTTGCGTATGTTTTGTGCTATTTAAAAGATTGTCAGGGTTAGTTGATATTATTTTTTTAATATCATATTTTAGAATTTCATTTGAGGTTTCAAAAAAGAGATTTGAAATTCTAGGATAACTCTTAAATAATTTGTCCATCCCCTTATATTGTGAGCCTTGGCCAGAAAATAAATATGCTTTATTCATACTAAATTTTTAATAAGATGAGAGTTTGTAATTCAATATGGGTTTAGTTTTGAGATTCCACATTTTAAAGAAATACATTTTTTTAAATAGATACAAATAAAATTTCAATCTATAGGATTGTTATTTTTAGTGTATAAAGACCTATTTGTTGTTTTGGAGTATTTCACCTTTGTAGTAAAGAACTCCGTCAACATAGTAGGCTCTGTGTCTCAAATGAGGGCTGCCAGTCTTAGAACAACTTAGAATGGATTTTTTATCATTTAATTTCCAGTGAGTTCTTCTTTTTCGTCCTCTTGTCTTTGATATTTTTCTTTTTGGTACAGCCATTTTATAATATATCTCTTAATTTTAAATTATTTTTATTTAAATATGAAAGAAGACCATGTTTGTCAATTGTTTTAATTGCTTTCGTAGAAATTTTTAGTCTAACATATTTTCCGGTCTCCGGCATGAAAACTTTTTTATTTTGTAGATTAGGGTATTGTTTCCTCTTGGTTTTATTGTGAGCCTTAGAAACATTGTTGGCCACTCGAGGTTTCTTACCTGTTATTTTACATATTTTAGACATAACATACTTACCTTTTGATTTATAACGCGAGCTAATTTATAAAAAAAAAAGAATAAAGTCATATAAATTTTTAAAATTAGTTTTGGTCAATCCAAACATCTATTTCTAAATCGTTTGAAACTTTATATTTTAATTCAATTGCTTGCTGCTCTGATTGAATTGGGCCTACTCTGACTTTGTGCCAGCTTTTTCCTCGATTATCAACTAAATCAAGAATAAATGCATTATAACCTAAAGCCTTAAGTTTATTAAAATCTTCCTGAGCTTGATCTTTACTTGGCCAGGTACTTACTTGGATGTAATATTGCTCAATTTTTGATGAGCTGGATTTTTCTATATCTTCATAGTCGATAAGATTTTCTACATCAATTTTTGATGA
>PAHI01000019.1 GCA_002705575.1 Fidelibacterota bacterium
ACCTGCATTAGATGTAGGAGCTTCATTATACTCGCCTTGAACACCTACAACAATGTCAGCTGTAGCTGTTGCACCATAAACGTCTGTTATCGTTAGGTGGAAAGTATAGTCACCAGCCAGCCGAAGAACATCTAAATTATCATAATCATCAAAAGCGAGGTCACCATTATCCCACTGACCATCAGTATCCAGATCTTCAAACGGTTCATTAACAGACCAAACACCATCTCCATTTAAATCAGTGTATGGCTCTGGCTCTAAACCAGTATCCCAAGAGTAGGTCAAATCATCTCCTTCAGGATCAGTCGAAGCAAGAGCAGTAAAATATAAATGAGCAGTGTCACTCAATGGGTCTCCATCATGAGGAACAACCCAATAATATGTAGATGCATCATAATCATTACCATCTTCATCTTCAGCATTAGCATCATCCATATTATAAACTGCAGAACCATCACCTGTAACTATAATATCATATGGACTTGGAGCTATTGGAGCATCATTAGGCTCATCTAAAATTATTACAGAAATCTGACTATTATCATCGCGAGACTTAATGCCCTCTTTAGTAGGGTAGTCAGAAGTAACATTAAGATTTAATTCATAAACCTTATCATCCCCTCCATTTGCATTGTGAGCACTAAATGAAACAATTGCCTGGTCATGATTTTCTAAGCTTAAATCATCCGGACCATCAACTTGAGTCCAAGTATATGAGTTGATCGTATCAAAATCATCATCATCTGAAGAATTTGAACCATCAATAGAAATACCGATCTTGTTAGCATCTATATCATTATTATGAGGTATTTCATAAACACCATCTTCAATGTTTGTTCCATCTTCACTATCAATATAAACTGTTATAGCGATTGGGTCTAGATTATCATCAGTAGTAGCTGAATCATCTGATTGACGACCAGCAATACTTGTATCAGTACCATCATGATTATTTACATTATGACCGTCATCCGATTCCCCAGCAGCATTCACTGAAGTAATAGTGTAATCATAAGATGATTCATAAAGCAATCCTTGGCCTTCGTAACCACCCTGATCTTCATCATCCGTAAAAGGAGATGAATTAACATTTGCAATAAGATTACCATCTCTATAAATATTATACGATATGGAAGGATACAATCCTTGGTCATCGTCATCCCAAGATAGCGTAACATCTCTATCTCCACCTGTAGCTACAAAGTTATCTGCTGCTTGTGGCGGAATATTTCCAATAGTAATCTTCAGAGTTTTTGGAATTCCTTCTTGAAGGAAAAACTCGATCAATGAACCATCTTCTACAGGAGTTGCAGGACCTCCATCAAATTCATAATACATAGGAACTCCACTCGGAGTATTAAAATAATTTATTTGAATTGTTGAGTTACCATGCATATTAGAAAGAACATCGGCCTCCCAAACAACCAATTCATTTTCATATATATCGCTATCTTCACTTCTTACATCTTGTGTGTAAAAATCTCCAAATGCATTACCCCATTCAGGATGCTTGAAATAAAGAGCTATATAATTAGCAGCTGTATTAAAAGGTGGCTCAGGAAAGTCAAGGCCAACATCGTACCCATCTGTACCATTCCCAGCAACACCTAAGTAATTAAAATCATCTGTTTCAGAGTAAACACCATAACCATTGATGCCAGCTTTCAATTGAAGTCCCCACGATATACCCCCAGCCACATCTGCTTGCGCACAAACAGGATCAGATAAATCTGATTCCCAATCTATACCTCCAAAACTTTGAACAGCAGAAACGCTAAAGCAATACTCTTCACCAGCATTTAGATTTAAAACCTGAGTAGTTGTATTTGAAGTGCTTTTAATAAAATCAAAATTATAATTAACAACATCTAACGAATACACATTATAGCTTACGGCTGGACCTACTGATCCTGAAACACATTTAGCACCTTCAGATTCACCAAATGTAAGTACAACTCTAGCTGGACCTGAAGCCGCTTCTAGGCCATCAATGCCCTCTACAGTGTAAGAACAAGCCCCGTCATCGCCTTGAGCCGCATCAAATAAATCTGTCTCTACATAATTAAATGCACATCCATCAGTACAACCTGTGCAAACCAAATTATCATTTGAAGCCTCATTATCGCATGTTCCACACGCATCTACATAAGAATCACCAAAACAAACACCTGCACAATCAGCGTCAGGGCCTGTTACAAAATAATCACCATTTTCTGGCAAAGATTCACCTGTATTTGGCGCTAAACCTGTGCTTCCACCAGAGCAAATATCGCATGCGTCTTTTGCGGCCGTGCCATCACATACACCTGCACAATCAACAACAGCTCCTTCCGGATCATCACAGCTACAACCATCAACAGGGTACCAGCAAGAACCGTCATTTGCTGTTACACTTACATCAAAATTACATGAATCTTCCTCAGCGCATCCAAAAACTTGATCAGCTCTCGTAACACCTTGCATAAGGTATATAGCTTGCTCGGCCCATCCAGGAATAGCTGCAAATAATGTAAAATCAGTTCCTGCAATAGGATCTAAAGAATTATCACCATTTGGGTCATCTACCCCATTCTCATCTCCTATATCACAAAAGTCAGCAGAACTTTCATCCAAAACTTCGACATCACAATTACACCCACCATCTCCATCTTCATATAAGTCAGGACATCCATCAAGACCTAAGTCAACATAGAAAGTCTCATCTAGGGAAATAGGAATAACGTTATCATATGTACGATCATAGAGCAATACATAAGGAACTTCTCCAGGCAACATTCCGGGTTTATCACCATCATCGCCCATTAAAGCTACTGTTGTAAAGCCATCAGCAACATCTTTCCAGCCAACACAAACAACATTATCAATGCCATCTCCATCAATATCCCTATTAATAAATGCTCCCACAACATCACCTGCTTGTCTGATACCATCGCCATTAATATCTTCAAACTCCTCTTCAAGATCATAGCTGCCATTTCCATTTGCATCAGTAAAAGGCTCATTGACTTCTGACTGATCGCCATTAACCTCAATGTCTAGCAACATCAGAAAACCTTGTTTTTGTGATTGAAAGAACTCCCAGCCTGTTTCAGGCTGAACAAAACCTCCGGCCGCTAAAACAGAAACCCCGATTAACATAATTAACTTCTTCATTTTTGCCTCCTCCATATGATGGCTTAAAAATTATTATAAAGTACACATTCTTAAAATTTTATTTTGAAGAATATAAACTCTATTAATTAATAAAAGTTTGAGTTACGTCACTTTTTTGCAACAAGCACTCAAAATAATCTATTTTTTATTATATTTTTTACCGCAATACACTCAAAAGCGAACCAAACGCACAATACAACATTACAAATAATTTAAATGAATGTCAAGTTATTTAAAGACGAGAAATCTATAGATATTCTACTTTGACTGTAGAAGTTTGAAGTAATTATTTTTAGTAGAAAGGATAATTTGAGTTTTTTTATCGATTGTATTCTCATATGTTTCAAGAGATTTAATGAAATTGTAGAAATCTGTATCTTTGCCATATGTTTTAGCATATATTTCTGCAGCGATTGCATCACCTTCACCTTTTATTTTTTCAGATGTAGAATATGCCTCAGAAGTTATCTTCTTTTTCTCAAACTCAACTTTTCCTTCAATTTCTCTTGCAATTTGTATCCCTTCTGAACGCAACTTTTCAGCTTTTACCTGCTGTTCTGATATAATCTTTTTAAACACATTGGCTTGGACTGTCTCGCTGTAATCTATTCTTTTTATTTGCACATCGACAACTTCGATACCCATATTTTTACCAATCAAAGTCCTTTTCACTTCTTCCAATATAGATGACATAACATTAAGCCTGCCTACATTATCATTCATTCCAGTATAACTTACTATTTCCTCTAAAGTAGCTAACGGCACCTTATCCTTAACAACACCATTTATAATATCATCAAGCCTAGATTGAGCTCCGGAAACATCCATAACAGACTTATAAAACATTTCAGGGTCAGATATAACCCACCTTGCAAAAGTATCTACAGAAATAAACATATCTCCAGCCATAGGAATAACGGTAGGATCGCCATCCCACTCTAAAATTCTTTTCTCAAACCTCATCACATTTTGAATAAAAGGCACCTTAAAATACAAACCCGGATCGATAGATACGTCTACAGGATTCCCAAACTGAAAAACAACTGCCTGCTGCTTTTCACTAACAATATAAAGAGCATTCGACAAAATGATGAGGATTGCTGCTAAAACCGATAAAAGGATGATTTTTGCTTTACTTATTTCCATATATTCTATTTCTTACCTGAAGTTTCATTTAAATTCAAAAATGGTAACACATTTTTAAGGTCTGAATCGATAATAACCTTATTATCAACTTTTGAAAGGATAGACTCCATTTTTTCAAGATAAATTCTATCTTTTGTTATCTGTGGATATTTTTTATACTCTGCCAATAGAGCTTTAAAACGTGCAACATCTCCATCTGCCTGATTAATTCTTTCGCTTTTATAGCCCTTCGCCTCATCAATCATTTTAGCTGCATCACCAGTTGCTATATTAATAATTTGAGTTTTTCTTTTCTGGGCATCATTTTCATAAATCTGTTTATCTTGTTGAGCCCTATTAACCTCCTCAAATGAATCTGCCACTGGGTCAGGAGGCTGAACAGGCATCAATTGCACCATTTGAATTTTAATACCTGCATTATATTCATCTAACTTTCTTTGCATGTAATCTTCTGCTTTGTTTGCAATCTGCTCTCTTCCTCTTCCTAAAACGTCATCAAAAGAGCGGTCTCCTACCTCAAGACGCATTGCAGCCTCTGCAATATCCATAATTGTCTTTTCAACATTTTTAACTTTAAAAAGGTACTTATAAGGATCTGAGATTTTATATTGAACAACCCATGTAACCTCAGCAATGTGTAAATTTCTTGTAAGCATCCACGAAACATCCTCATAATTAGATGAAGAATATCGCGTTTTCACATCTGCAGCAATCGTTTCGTATCCAAATTCTAATTTATAGAGAAAGTCCACTTTTACCTTATCAACTTGATCTATTAATGGTAATTTAAAATGAAGGCCTGGGCCAACAGTTGCATTATATTTACCTAATCTAAGGATTACACCTTTTTCATTAGCGTCTACAGTGTAATAAGAGGAATAAATAAATAGGCCTATTAAAGCCAGAAAAATAATAGGAAACTTATATTTATTTATAAATCTGAATAAATCAGTATCTGAAAGATCTTGAATGTTATTTGAATTACTATCTGCCATATTTAAGTAACAAAATATATGAAATAATATAGTTATAAAGCTACACTAAATTATTAGTTACTTTATTTATCGACTTTTAATATATAATTTTAATTTGTATATATAACTATTAATACATATAATTTGATGTAGTAAGTAATTATTTAAATGATCACTAAATATATATTGCTATTTTTTTTACTAGGATTCAATGTTTCTGGCTTATTTTTAATTCTACTGAGAACCGGAGATTTCGAAGCTGATATGTTTACTAAAATTTTAGGCTGGATACTATTTACTCCTAGCCTAATTACAATCATTTATTATTACAAATGGCCAGGATTAATTCTGTTATTGCTGTTTATGTTTATAACATTTATAATCAAAACCTATTATCAAAAGGAGAAAGCCCATGGAAGTTCATATTGAATATTGCATTATATGAAATTATAAACCTGAATTTGACAGGGTGTCAAAAATTATAAAAACTATCAAATCAAATGCCAATATATATAGCAACAAAAAATATCCACGGTCAGGAGCATTTGAGATTGTAGTTGATGGAATCTTAAAATACTCAAAGTTCAAAACGAAAACTTTTCCAACAAAAGAAGATGTAAAAAGGATTCTAATTGATTAAATTTATATATAACAATAGTATTTTTAACTGGTTACAGCTATCTAAAATAGGCTCAACTCTAATACTTATAGGCTTATTGATTTTTTTATTTAAAGATGTTATTATATTTATAATTGCTTCATTATTTATTATTATAGGATTGTATATTTTATTACTTGCTTTCAAAGCATGGAAAAAAACTTATTAAGATTGACCAATATCACTAATTAAATCGAAAAAAAATACTAATATAAAATTATGCTAATAAAAATCAAACAGAACCATTTTTTATATTTGATCTTTATAAATATTGTTCTTTGCTGGAGAATTGAGCTTAAGATAGAAGATATAGAGGGGGTTGCTGCTAATGATTTTGTAGAATTAGGTGTTTGTCAAAACTGCCATGACGGATTTCATTATGGGGAAGACCTTAGCAATATTCCAACTGGGGCAACACCTTATACAGATATAAAGTTTTTTAACTTTGATTGGATAGGAAGCACTGATGAAAACGGAAATGAATGCAATACACCAAACTTTACCATTGATTTTAAATCAATTCATCCCCCAGAAGATCTCCTAGAATGGAAAATTCGAGGCAGCACCCAAGGACACACCTCTCCACTAAGAATGACTTGGAAAATTTATGAAATGAACTACTGGGAGCAAGAAAATTTAACTGAATCAAGCATATCAGAGCAGATATCAGATGATTACGATATATTTATATACATTGGTGAAGATAAATATAATTTAAAAGAAGAAACATATATCGACTTATTACATACAGATTTAAATCCAATTTATGAAGATGAATCAGGCAATTTAATCCCTAATGGCAGAGATAATATAAAAATTCTTATTGGGGGATGTGCTGAGACTGGAACAGTTTTATACTTTAAAGATCTTGATTTAGATGGACTAGGCTCTGGTGAAGCCTACCCTTTCTGTCCAGGCAGTCAACCTGAAAATTATGTTCAAAACAACATTGACATCAATGACTCCATCTATTGTATTAGCAATAATATTGATGATTGTAACATTTGTAATGGCCTCAACCTAGATAAAGATTGCAATGGGGTATGTTTCGGAGATTCTGTTATCGATCAGTGTGGAATTTGCGATGGCCAAAACTTAAATGACTTAGGGTGTGGATGTTTTAACTCAGCACCATCTGGCTGCGATAATACATGTGGCTCAATACTAGAACTTGATTGTAATAGTGACTGCGGAGGCGATGCAACATTAGATAACTGTAATATATGTTCAGGTGGAAACTCTGGAAATATCCCAAACATTACTATCGATGATTGTGGAGACTGCGGACTACAGAATCAAAACTGCCTAAACGAAATATTTGCAGTCCTTCCTTACAATATAAGTGCTTTAATTCAAAATAACTCTACATTTATATCATGGAATTTTGACGAAATTTTAGAATCAAGCCCTGTACAAGGTTTCTCAATCTACCACTTAGATGAAGATGAAAATCTACAATTAATCCAAAGAACTCAGAATACATACATAGAAACCAATCAATTTACTGAAGGGGTATTTTGTGTTTCTATTTATGATAGGTTTAATAATGAATATGAAAACTCTATATGCACTATTGCATCTGAATATGCTGAAATCACCTACAATCTACACGAGGGAGCTAATTTAATCAGTTTCCCATACATACCAGAAGATAATTCATTAAACAATATTCTTGAGCCGATAAATGATTACCTAGATGGAATAATAGGAGAAGGATCTGCTGCAATTTACAGCAGCTTTTCAGGACAATTTGTAGGTAGTATAAACTCTATTGAACATTCAAAAGGCTATTGGCTTAAAATGCAATCAAACATAGATAATATTGTATTTAATGTATCCGGATTCCCTATAAACAATAATTTAGTTTACGAATTACATTCAGGCTTTAACCTTATATCATATATAGGTGAGGACAATTTAAATATCAATAGTGCAGTAGATGATGAATTAAAAGAGTACATTGTAAGTATTATAGGAGAAGGTGAAGCTGCTATATACAATAACACTTTGTCACAATTTGTAGGGAGCTTAAGTAAATTAAAATTTGGTAAAGGATACTGGGTAAAAACAACTTCTGATATTTCATTTTACTGGAATCCTTACTAAAAAGCTAATGCCCCCATAGGATCCCATGGAGCAAGCTCAACGGGCTCTTTTTTAAATAAATCAAGAATTCGCTTAGGAAGATATTTTTTATCTACAACAATTTCATAATTATATTCATTAAACCATTTATCAGTCATTAAGTAATACCCTTTGCTTCCGCCCTTAGCACCCCAACTATTCTCAACTCTCCATTTTCTTGATTTTCCATCAACAATATCAACTCCAGTGAATAACATAGCATGAGTCATCATGCTATCTCCATATTCTAGACGAGCAGCTTTATCCATCAGAAAATCCGTACCAAATAAAGATTCATAATCATATAAATCTATATCCATAATCCCTAAGTCCCTATGAAACATTTTACCCACATCACACCCAAACCATACAGCTTCATCACTTTTAATTGATTTAATCGCAGCTTTTTTAATATCATCAATTTCAACATTTGCATATTTAATAATCTGCCCACCTACTACATTACCAAGAAAACTAACTGTATATAACTCATTAATTTTTTTATTAGACATCGGAGCATGGATTAAGCAAAATTTATCTTTTAAATTAACCCCAGTATGTTTTTTATAGAAATCAACTGGACTTAAATCTGTATGCCTAATGAATTTGTTCTTTTTATCGCGAACTTGCCAATCAAATTTTGCTGGAGGATCGCCCAAACATATACATAACATAGAATATATAACTGACATCATCTTTTCTTTTTCTATTCTAAGTTGTGCAACTTTGACACCTTTATTATTCATTTTTCTAATAGTCCATGCAAATTCACGAAGCTTACGAGTCAGAAAACTATTCATCATACGTGATTGACTACTTTGAAAACTTTCCGGCATAACTGATTGAGGAACCACACCATATTTTTCAATTAAATTAACAAACATATCCCATTGACCTCCATCTTGAACAGGGCTGTCTAATAGATGCATCATTAATCTGCTATCATATGATTCATTTAAAGTTTCAATAATATTTTCAAGAAAATAGTTTGATTTTTCAAGTTTATCAAAAAACATAAAATAATTCTGAGAAAACTCAAAATCTTTCAAGTTATATTTTTCAGAAAGAGATATCCGCATAAGATTAAGGCCAGCAAAACCCCAACAGCGCCCTGATGCTTTTTGATTGGTGACTTTTTGCATTTCATTTTTAATTACATCAGAATAAACATGATTAGTTTGTCTAAAAGCATCCCAATTCATTGCAATATCATTAATTTGGCTTCTTGTTAATGCATTTCTTGATATTTTAAAAATTGGGGAATCTTTAAATAACTTATTAAATTCTGAAATATTTTTTTTCGATATTGAATCTTTCATTTGCTCTCCTAAATTTTAATTGTACCCTCGACAGGATTCGAACCTGTAATCGCTGGGGCCGAAACCCAGTGCTCTATCCAGTTGAGCCACGAGGGTATAGTGGGTGACTGAGGGGAATTGAACCCCCGACCTCCCGGGCCACATCCGGGTGCTCTAACCAACGTGAGCTACAGCCACCATAATAACGAACTAAATTTAATCAAATAATATTTGTTTACTTATAAAAAAAAACCCTCAGCTAAAACATAAATGCGCTGAGGGCTTAATTTCTAATTATAAGCTGTGAAACTTATTTAAGCAACATCAACTTTTGAGTCTGAACGTTTTCAC
>PAHI01000020.1 GCA_002705575.1 Fidelibacterota bacterium
AAAAAAAGAATATAATGATATTGTTTATAATTTTTATATTTTCCATTGATGTTGTATTATAGAGCATATTATTTAAGTTGGTACTTATTAAGTATAGATAATTATAAGTAAATAATAACTATGAAATTAAAAAAAAAAAATAATTTTTTAGAAAAGTATTTTAGAGATTTATCTAAAGTTATAATTCCAGACAAGAATTGCTTAAAAAAATTAGAAAAAGTTAAAAATTTAATTTTTGCTGTATCAAAAAAAAAGGGTAAAGTTTTAATATTTGGCAATGGTGGAAGTTCTGCAATTGCAAGCCATGTAAGTGTTGACTTAACAAAGAATGCAAGAATACGAGCTGTAAATTTTAATGAAGCAGATTTAATTACATGCTTTTCTAATGATTATGGTTATGAAAGATGGATTGAGAAAGCAATAGATTTTTACGCAGATAAAAAAGATATTATTATTCTTATATCATCTAGTGGACGTTCACCAAATATGATTAAAGCTTGCAAGTTAGCAAATAAAAAAAGATTAAAAGTAATTTCATTTACAGGTCATAAAAGAAATAATCCACTTTCAAAGATAAGCAACATTAGTCTTTGGGTAAACAGCAAAGCATATAATTTTATTGAAAATACCCATCAAATTTGGCTCTTAGGTTTATGCGATTTAATTATTGGAAAAAGAGAGTATTCTGCTAAGAGAAAAGATTAACAAATATCACTATGAATTTTTAAAGGATTCAAAATTATGCGTGTCGTTGATTTTATAGTAAAATTTTTAAAAGAAAAAAAAATTAACGATATCTTTATGTTAACAGGCTATGGTGCAATGTATCTTAATGATGCAGTAAAAATAGCTGGTATAAAATATTACGCTACGAGAAATGAAGCTACTGCCCCAAGTATGGCAAGTGCTTATGCAAGATTAAAAAATAAAGTTGGTGTCGCTTGTGTAACTGCTGGCCCTGGAGCTACTAATGCATTACCTGGATTAGCTGAAGCATATGTTGACTCATCACCAATTGTTATTCTGTCTGGGCAAGTTGATTACAAACAAACTACTCATAGTACTCAATCAAGTAAAATAAGATCTTTTGGGACAGCTGAAATTAATATTATTCCAATAGTCAAACCTTTAACTAAATTTGCTGAAATTATTAAAAATCCAAATGATGTAAAATATATATTAGAAAAAGCTTTTCACTACGCTGCCTCAGGCAGAAAAGGTCCTGTATGGATTGATATTCCTTTGAATGTTCAGAAAACAGAAATAAATGAGAAAAAATTAAAAAGTTTTAAACCAAAAGAAAATAATTTTATTAACTCTAAAAGTAAAATTAACAAAGATTTGGATAAAATATTTAATTTAGTTCAAAAATCAAAATATCCAATTTTAATTCTAGGTCATGGAGTCAAACAAAGTAATAGAATATCAGAAATAAAAAAGATTATAAATTTGTTAAAAATTCCAGTAATTTTTACAAGATTTACTAATGATCTAATTTCACATGATAAAAAATTTATCTACGGAATTTCAGGAATAAAAGGAACCAAGTACACAAAAAAGATTATGAATAAAGCTGATCTAGTCATTTCATTTGGCTGTAGATTTGCTCCTCAATTTGTGGGACATGAATTTAAAGCGCTATCTAAAGCAAAAGTAATATCTGTAGACATAGAAAAAGATGAATTAAAGAAGAAAGGTCAAAAAATTGACTATCCTTTAAATTACGATTTGAATAATTTTATACCTCTATTTTTGAAATATTTTAAAAAAAAGAAAAATAAAAAATTTGAATATTGGAACAATCTTTGTGAAAATTTCAAAAAAGAAAATCCAATCGAGACGAGTATTCCCAATATAAAAAAAAATGGAAAACTAATGGACCTTTACTTCTTTATGGATAGACTTGGAAAAATATCCTCAAAAAAAAATATACTTATCACTGATGCAGGTTCTAATTATTATATAGGAGGACAAGTATGGAATTTTCAAAAAGAGCAGAAAGAGGTTGCCTCATATACAAATGCAGCTATGGGTTTAACTATTCCGCTGGCCATTGGGGCAGCTGTAGCTGAACCAAATTCAACGATTTTAGCAGTCACAGGTGATGGATCTTTAGAATTGAATATTCAAGAACTTAAAACTATTTCTCATAATAAATTTAATATCAAGTTATTTGTGATAAATAACGGGGGCTATGTTTCTATGCATAATTGGGCTGATACAGTTTTTAAAGGTAGAAGAGTAGATAATCCTACCGATACAGGGGATGGAACTTTAAATTTAAAAAAAATTGCTAATGCTTTTGATATGGAGCATTGTTTGATATCTAATTCAAAAAACTTAGATAAAAATTTAAAAAAGATTAATAACATAAAAAAACCATTATTTGTTGAAGTATTAACAGACAATAAACAAATAATTTATGATGCTTACCAGGATTATTAGATTAATTATAACTTATGTCACTTGATATTTTGTTTATTCACCCCAATGCCTCAAAAAAAATTTATCAAGGTTTGAGCAATGAACATTCTGCTATCGAGCCTCCTATTTGGGCGGGCATGTTGGCAAATCATTGTAGAAACAAAAATAATAAAGTTAAAATTTTGGACTGTGAAGTTGAGAAGCTTGATTATATTACTAGTGCACAAAAAATTAAAGATATTAAACCTCGTATAGCTTGTTTTGTTGTATATGGACAACAACCATCAGCATCATCTCAAAATATGGAAGGAGCAGTTGCAACGGCTGAAGAATTAAAAAAGTTAGACTCTGAAATTAAAGTTCTTTTTGTTGGAGGTCATGTTTCAGCACTACCAACAGAAACTCTTACAGCAGAAGAGTCAATTGACTTTGTAGCTTTAAATGAAGGTGTTTACGCTATATCAAGCTTATTAAAAGTTGAAAATTTAAATGAAGAAAAATATCTAAAAAAAGTTAAGGGTATTGGTTTTAGAAATAATGATAATCAAATAACTATAAATGAATCAGAAATTATTGTTCCTAAAAAATTATTAGATATAGATTTACCAGGTGTTGCTTGGGATTTGTTACCACCACTTAAAGAATATAGAACTGCAGGTTGGCATTCTTGGTCAAATAATTCTGAAAAACAACCTTTTGCTGCTTTATACACAAGTCTTGGATGTCCTTATACTTGTTCATTTTGTATGATAAATATTATCAATAGAACAGATCAATCAGAAAGTATTTCATCTCAGGATTCAAACGTTTTTAGATGGTGGAAACCAGAATTTATAATTAAACAATTTGATTATTTTGCAGAACAAGGTGTCAAAAATATAAAGATTGCTGATGAACTATTTGTTCTTAATCCAAATCATTTCATAAAAATATGTGACATGATTATTGATAGAAAATATGATTTTAATATCTGGGCTTATTCAAGAATTGACACATGTAAGCCATTGTATTTAGATAAATTAAAAAAAGCTGGAGTTAATTGGCTTGGATTAGGAATTGAAAATCCAAGTTCTGTGATTAGAAAAGAAGTTCACAAAGATGCTTTCAAAAATGTAAAAATTATAGACATCATAAATTCTATAAGAGATGCAGGAATAAATGTAGCAGCTAATTATATATTTGGCCTGCCTGAGGAAACACAAGAAAGTTTAGAGTTTACTTATAATTTTGCAGAAGAAACAAATACTGAAATGGTAAATTTTTATAGTGCTATGGCTTACCCAGGAAGCCCGCTATATCTAGAATCAAAAAAAAATAATATTTTACTACCAAGAACTTACTCAGGATACAGTCAACATTCTTATGATACTCAAAATTTACCTTCAGCACATTTATCTGCTTCAGATATTTTAGCTTTTAGAGATGAGGCTTGGCATAAATATCATACAAATCCAAGATATTTAAAATTGTTAGAAAATAAATTTGGAATGAATGCTGTAAATAATCTAAAAGAAATTACTAAAATAAAATTAAAAAGAAAATTATTAGGTGATTAATTATAATAAAAAAAACTTTTTGCTTGATGTTTTTAAAAAAGCATCAATATGTAGACATTTTGAAAATGAGGTTTATAAAAGAGTAACAGCAAAAGAAATTAATTTTCCTGTATACCTTTCAGCAGGTCAAGAATATGCACCAGCTACTATTGCTGAAATTGTTAAACAAAAAAATCTTAAACCACTTATTTTTGGACAACATCGTGGACATTCAATTTTCCTATCTTTCGGTGGCAATATCGTAAAATTGATAAAAGAACTCAGAGGAAAAAGGGATGGTTGCACTTATGGCATGGGAGGATCTTTATCAATTCATTCAACTCAAATTAACATGTACGGTCACGATGGATTTATGGGGAGCAATGCATGTATAGGTGCTGGAGCTTGTTTTTCCTCAAACAAACCTACTATAATATTTATTGGCGATGCAGCTTTAGAGGAAGATTATGTTTTAGCAACTTTAAGTTGGGTAGCAAAAAAAAACTTGCCTATTCTATTTGTTGTTGATGATAACAATTATGCTGTTCTAACAAAAAAAGAAGAGAGGAGAGATTGGAATGCAAAAGAATTAGCTAAGGCATTTAAAATTGAGGCTCATGATATAAAAGATGAACCAAAAAAAATATTTCAAAATCTTAATAAGAATTTATTTAAAAGACCAATGTTAGTAAATATTCATACCAATAGAATTTTTTGGCATGCTGGAGCAGGAAAAGATAGAGCTAATGTTTTTGATAGATATTTACAACAAAAAAATCAGTTGGGAAAAAAAGCAGAATTAGTTGATATTCAAGTTAAAAAAAAAATAAAACTGTTATGGGCAAAGAATTAAGAGAAACAATAAAAGAAATCACTTATAAACATTTAAAAAAAAATAAGAGCCAAGTGTTTGGTCAAAATCTAACTGGAGTAGGTTGGGTTGCTGGAACCCTACCTAAACTATTTGAAAAAGATGGTGTAATTGAATTACCAATGGCTGATGTTGCTGGGGGAGGAATAGTTACAGGTTCAGCCCTAATGGGAAAGAGACCAATCTATATAATTCGTTATCAAGGTTACAATTGGTTCAATTGTATTTTTATAGTTAATTACGCATGTAAATCAAATGAGATTTGGAAAATTCCCTGTCCTATGATTATCAGAGGTATAGCATCAGAAGGATCTATTGGACCAGTCGCGGGATCTGCACACTTATCTGTTATCTATAAAATGCCTGGTATCAAAATTTTTTCACCAATGAGTAATAAAGAATACAATAACGTTTATAAAAAATTTATGAATTCAAAAGATGTTTTTTATATTTCAGAACATCGACAAAGTTATTCTAACACAAAAGAATTTAAAAATGAAATTAATGGAAAGAAAGATTTAATATTGATGCCAATATCTGTGACAAGATTTGAGGCTGAAAAAGCTAAGAGAATTTTAGAAAGAAAAGGTTTTAAAATTGGGATAATTCATCTAGTAAATTTAAAACCTTTTCAATTAGAAAAAAAATGGATTGCAGCTATTAAAAAAAGTAAAGCAGGTGTTTTAATGACAGACAATGATTATAATGATGGTATTCTAAGAACCTTAGCACATCAGATTATTGAAAAAACAAATAAAAATGTCTCTGTTTTAGGATTAGAGGATAGGTCTGCAGGACACCACAAAAGGGTTGATAATTTACCCCCGGATCAGTTCAAGATAATGAAAAATGCCATTAGTATAATTAAAAAATTTAAATAAAATGATTATCTCAAAAACACCTTATAGGATATCTTTTTTTGGAGGAGGTAGTGATTACCCCTCATGGTATAATAAATATTCAGGACAAGTTCTTTCAACCACAATAAATAAACACATTTACATAACATGTAGATTTTTACCAAAATTTTTTGATCACAAATATAGAGTTGTATGGTCAAAAATAGAAAATGTTCAGAATATAAAAAATATAAAGCATCCTACAGTTAAAAGTTTATTAAATCATTTAAAAGTTAAAGAGGGTTTAGAAATCCACTATGACGGAGATTTGCCTGCAGCAAGTGGAATGGGATCAAGTTCAGCTTTTACAGTTGGTTTGATCAACAGCCTTCATAGCCTGTTGAATAAAAAAATATCAAATTATGAAATTGCAAAAAAAGCTATTAATTTTGAGCAAAAAATAATGAAAGAAGCTGTTGGATCTCAGGATCAATTAGCGACAGCAATAGGTGGATTTAACAAAATTGTTTTTAAAAGAGGTAATAAATTTGAGATTTCGTCAAAGAAAAATAATATAAATATAAATCGATTGGAGAAAAACTTATTATTAATTTACACTGGAAAAAAGAGAGTTGCTCACGATATAGCAAAAAAGTATTCTGGAAAATTAACCACAGTAAATAAAAGATATATTGAAATTATGATTGATCATGTAAATGAAGGTGAAAAAATTATTAATAGCAGAAATATAGACGATTTTGGTAAATTACTTCATTCAGCTTGGTTAACAAAAAAAAAACTTAGCTCTAGTATTTCAAGTAGAAAAATAGATGATATGTACGATTACGTATTAAAAAACGGAGCTCTTGGTGGAAAATTACTTGGAGCAGGAGGTGGAGGTTTTATTTTATTTTACATGAGAAAAGAATTGAAAAAAAAATTTCTAAAAAATAATAATAGTTTGGTTCATGTGCCTTTTAGATTTTCTAAAAAAGGATCTGAAATTTTATATAAGGATTTAAAAAGATAAATGAATTTTAAACATTCTTTGATGCATAATAATTTCACTCCGAGTGATTTATCGGCTGTAAGAAAATTATTGAGTCAAAAAAATATTGTTTTAACACAATCAAAAGAAGTTGAAAAATTTGAAAAATTATGGTCCAGATGGCTTGGTGTAAAATATTCAACTTTCGTAAATTCTGGGTCATCTGCTAATTATATTTCAATTAAAATTTTACAAATTTTGAATAAGAAAAAATTTAAAAATGAAATTATCATACCCTCTTTAACTTGGGTTTCAGATGTTAATTCAGTCATAATGAATGGTTTTAGGCCAGTTTTTGTTGATATAAATTTATCTAATCTTTCAATGAATCAAGATGAGGTATTAAAAAAAATAAATAAAAAAACCCTAGCAGTTTTTATCACTCATGCGCAAGGATTTAATGGTTTTAGTAATTATTTTTTAAAAGAACTCAAAAAGAAAAAAGTTCATTTAATTGAAGATGTTTGTGAAAGTCATGGTGCTAAACATAATAATAAGAAACTAGGAACTTTTGGTCTAATTTCAAATTTTTCTTTTTATTATGCCCACCATATGACAACAATCGAAGGTGGTATGATATGTACTAATAATAGAGACATATACGAAATTTCAAAAATTTTAAGGTCTCATGGAATGGTTAGAGAATCTAAAAATAAGCTTTATGAAAAAAAAATGATTAAAAAATTTAAAAATTTGTCTCCAAAATTTATTTTTTTATATCCAACTCTAAATTTTAGAAATACAGAAATAGGAGCTGTAATAGGTATAAATCAATTAAAAAAGTTAGATTTTAACAATAAAAAAAGAATATTAAATTTTATTTATTTTTTAAAAAACTTAGATTCAAAAAAATATTTTACAAAATTTGACCTTAAGGGATCCTCAAACTATGCTTTTCCACTAATTCTTAATATCAAAAATTTAAAAATTAGAGATAAATTCGAAAAGTATTTATTGAAAAACAATATTGAATTTAGAAGAGGTAATGCTGGAGGTGGTAATCAATTAAGACAACCATATATCCAAGAGCATATTAAGATTAAAAATTTTTCAAAGTTTAGAAATGTTGAGCACGTGCATTTTTTTGGATATTATATAGGTAATTATCCAAATTTAACAAAAAAAAAAATTAAAAAGATTACTGAAATTTTAAATAGATTTTCATTTCTTTCTAAAGGTAAATAATAAAATATGAAAAAGATCTTAATTACAGGTGGCGGTGGTTATATTGGATCAATGTTGTCCACGGATTTATTAAATCTTGGCCATAAGGTAACTGTGATAGATCTATTGAAATATGACAATAGTTCCTTAAACCATTTATATATAAACAAAAATTTTAATTTTATAAACGATGATGTTAGAAATAAAAATCTTATTAAAGAGCAGGTGAAAAATAATGAATTTATAGTGCCTCTAGCAGGTTTGGTAGGAGCACCTTTATGTGAAAAAAATAAAACAGAAGCTATTACAACAAATTTAGATGCAATTAAATTAATTTTAAAATTTATAACAAAAAAAAATAAACTCATTTATTTAACAACTAATTCCGGGTATGGGATAGGTGAAAAAGATAAATTTTGTGATGAGGATAGCCCTCTAAAACCAATTTCATTATATGGAAGAACTAAATGTGATGCAGAGCATGAAGTAAGAAAAAAGCAAAATACTGTTTGTTTTAGATTAGCAACCGTATTTGGTGCCAGTTATAGAATGAGAAGTGATTTACT
>PAHI01000021.1 GCA_002705575.1 Fidelibacterota bacterium
GTTGAGGTAAATAAAAACCCCTCCAAATAGAAGGAGTTTTAAGTTGTGTTGTCGAGGTGGCAGGATTCGAACCTGCGACCCCCTGCTCCCAAAGCAGGTGCGCTAACCGGACTACGCTACACCTCGAAAATTTAAAAATAAACGAATGTAAGTTAATAGACTCCATAAATATTTTCAAAGGAATATCGACAATTTTCTTCTACATAAGTTTTTTAGCTTATAAATTCTATAAATGAAGATCTTAAATAAATATATAATTAAGGAGCACTTAAGTCCTTTCATTATGTCTCTTTCAGTTCTTATTTTAATATTACTAGCTCAGTTTTTATTAAAACATATGGATAAATTCTTAGGCAAAGGTCTTAATATTAGCATATTATTTGAAATGGTATATTATAATATGGCCTGGGTAATGGCTCTTGCAGTCCCAATGGCTATACTCGTTTCTACTCTAATGGCATTTGGAAGATTGAGCAATGATAATGAAATTTTAGCAATGCGCTCTTCAGGTATAACTTATAAATCAATGTTATCTCCCGCATTAATATTTGCTATAGCTATATCTTTGATTATGATATATTTCAATAATTGGATTCTTCCAGATATGAACTATAAAGCTCGTAATCTAATATCTAATATATCTAAAAAAAACCCTGATATTCTTTTTCAAGAAGGCCAATTACATAATGAGCTTGATGGCTATATTATATATTTTGAATCTAAAGATCCTAAATCAGGAAAATTTAAAAACACAACCATAATTGAACACAACAATAAGATAACTAAAACAATAACCAGCAAATACGCAGAATTAATTGAAGACTACAATGATGATTTAATATCTTTATATCTAGAAGATGGTTTTATATATGAAAAATCCAAAAAAGAAAATGAATATCGTACAATAGAGTTTGAGAACAATATTATAAGAATTGATGCAAACAACTTCTCCTTTCAAAGAAGAACTACAAAATATAGAGGAGATAGAGAACTTGTATTTGACTCAATAAAAGTCAAAATTGATTCTTTTGATAAAAAAATAGCTAAGTCTAAAAAAAGAATTAAAGATAGAATATTAATAATTAACCCTAATTATACAACTGAATCACCAGATTCTGCACTAACATTCATAAAAGATGAACTAAACAAATTATCAGCGATTTCGGCAACCAAAGAAAATATCAATGCTATAAAAAGAAGCCTTAAAAATATAGAAAGAGGAATAAAGCATGATAAAGCTCAAATAGAATCAAACAGTAGATTAAAAAATAAATATATCGTTGAATTGCATAAGAAATTTTCAATTCCTATAGCTAGCATAGTATTTGTTTTTGCAGGAGCTCCTTTGGGAATTATCGCAAGAAGAGGGAAATTTTCTATAAGTATGGCAATAAGTTTAATATTTTTCTTAATATATTGGGCATTTTTAATAGCTGGAGAAGAATTTGCTGACCAGGGAAGAATTAACCCCATTTTATCAATGTGGCTACCAAATATTATATTATTTATAATTGGGTTATTTCTCAATCTAAAAACAATTAATGAAATGAAACGTATAAAAATTTTTAACATGAAAAGGAATAAAGATGTTTAATCCTTATTTATTCATTGATGACAAAAAAAATGGCATACCTCATAACAAAGAAGATATAAAAACCTTCATAAATAAATTTTTAACTAAAGAAATTGAGTCTTCTCAGATGGCAGCATGGCTAATGGCAGTATGCTTTAATGGCATGAATGATTTAGAATTAAATGAATATGTAAATGTTATAATTGATTCTGGAGAAAGACTAGATTTTTCATATCTTGATGGCTTTATAATTGATAAACATAGTACTGGAGGAGTTGGTGATAAAGTATCGTTAATTGCAGGACCTATACTTGCATCCTGCAATTGTTACGTTCCTATGGTAGTAGGAAGAAGCCTTGCACATACTGGAGGAACTCTTGATAAACTCGAATCAATAATTGGCTATAATGGCAATATTGATATTAATCAATTTAAACGAAATGTAAAAACTAATGGAATATCTATTATTGGACAAAATAAATACATATGTCCAGCTGATAAATATATTTATTCCATAAGAGATATAACATCAACTATAAAATCTATGCCCCTAATTTGTGCAAGTATTCTAAGCAAAAAAAAAGCAGAAGGAATCGAAGGTTTAGTACTAGATATAAAAACTGGTAATGGCGCGTTTATGCAAACGTTAAAGAATGCAAAAAACCTAGGTGATAGTTTAAAAAAGCTATCTCAAGAATTGCAAATCAAAACAGAATATATTATAACAGATATGAATCAGCCTTTAGGAACTAAATCTGGTCTTTGGTGCGAAATAGAAGAAAGTATTGAATTCTTGAAAAACCAAAAAAGAGAACCTCTGCTAAATGAGGTGGTATTTAAAATTTGCTCAACAGCACTAAAAATAAGTGGACAACTTGAAACTGAAAATCTTATAGAGAATGCCATAACAAGTGGCGATGCATATGAACGTTTTGAAAAAATGATCAGATCACATAATGGAGATTTACAAAAATCATATAAAAAAAACTTACCAAAAAACAGATTCACTTTAAAATCAAAAAAAGAAGGCTATATAACTAAAATTGAAACTGAAAAACTCGGATATATACTTTTAGAAATAGGTGGAGGAAGAAAAAAATCTAATGATACAATTGATCCTAGCTGTGGAATAAGTATTTACAAAAAATTAGGGGATAAAATATCTATAAATGAACCAATATTAGAAATTTTCTGCTCAAACAGTACTAAACTAGATGGAATTTCAAAAATCATTGAGAAAATATTTCATATCGATAAAGAAGTAGGAAAAAAGCCCTTAATAATCTATAATTAGTTAATATGAAAAATTTAATAATTACAGCTATAGGTACTGATAAGCCAGGATTAGTAAAAAATATAACATCTATTATTATTAATAATAATGGGAATGTCAATAATAGCAAAATGATTAAAATTAGAGAACAGTTTGCAGTTATATTAGAATGCTCAATATCAAGCACTATCAAACAACTAAAAAATGAATTCCAAAAAATAAAAGATCTAACCGTTTCTTTTATTGAAACTCATAAATCAGATTCAGTTAAATACGATATAAAAACCTATTTAATTAAAGGAGCTGATGACCAAGGAATAATAAATACCATAAGTAATTATTTTGCAAATAAAGGCATTAATATCATAGAAATTGACACATATATTGAATCCGCGCCAATAACTGGAGCCCCTTTATTTAATATGAAAATAAGCATAAGCAATGACAAAAAAATTGATTTAACTGATTTAGATAATGAGCTTAAAGATATTTGTAATGAATCTAATCTAGATATATTACCATAATTACTTATATCTTGAAAGATGACTACTTATATCGCACTTTTCAGGCATAAAGCCCTCTAAAAAAATTTCATCCACTAAACCACTTCTTTGATTACAATATTTATTAGCAATCTTCATACTTTCTTTGCACAATTTTTTTTCTACCAATCCATTATTAGGCTTTGTCCAATCAAGCTGCTTATCAAGTTTTGTAACTTTTTCATATCCTAAACTATACTCCCCAAAATCATATATTTTTTTTATAGATTCTGCAAAAATTGGCAAGGCTGCCTGACTTCCATATTTATTAATAGAAACAGCAGGATTATCCATCCCTACCCAAACTCCAATAGCAATTTGAGGAGTAAACCCAACAAACCAAGCATCTGTAAAATTATTAGTAGTACCTGTTTTACCTGCAACCGGACTATTAAACCCATATCTTGTTTTTAAAGAACGTCCCGTTCCACTATTAATAACATCTTTCATCATATCCCTAATGATATAAACTAAAGCTTCATTTTTTTCTGAAAAATTTTCATTAAACTTATTGCTCTCTAATGTTTCACCTAAACTATTCTCTATCTTATTTATATAATTAGGCTTCAATAAAACTCCATTATTAGATATAGCTGAATAAGCAGCTGTTATTTCTAGAGGAATAACATCCGAAGCCCCTAATGCTAAAGCTTCTCCTGGATAAATAGGTGTAGATATGCCAAATTTTTCAGCTTGCTTTTTAACTTTTTTAGGACCATCTTCTATTTTACTGATTAATCTTACAGATATTAAATTTAAAGATTTTTTAAGCCCATTTCTTAATGTTGTTAACCCGCCAGTTGAGCGATCATGATTTTGAGGATTGAAGCTTGTATAATCATCTATCGGAATATTTAGAGGTTGATTATATATCTTATAACTTGTAGAGAAAGGTTGATGTTCATTATCATAGTTTTTCAAAGCTGTCATATAAATAAACGGTTTAAAAATAGACCCTGGTTGCCTTATTGCTTTTGAAGCACGATTAAAATAATCAATATAACCTTTTTCTTGCCTCCCACCTATCATAGCTATAATATTACCAGTCTTAACATCTAATACAACAACTGAACCTTGAACCAAAAATTCTTTTCTTAAATAATCAGGAATTTGCTTTTTATTTTTTAGTATATCCAAAATATATTCACGGCTATAATTCAAAGAGTCAGCAACTTTAGTTATACTTTTTAATATCTTTAAATCTAATCTATCTCTTATATAGCCTTGAGCATCATATTTACCATTTTTATTATCAATGAAAATTTCACCTAAATCATATTTACCATTTTTATTTTTATCTGTAAATTTTTCGTTATAATTATACTGATTATTACCATCTGTAAATTTTTCACCTAAATCATATTTACCATTTTTATTAGCATCAATGAAAATTTCACCTTTATAATTACCTTGATTTATCATAAAGTCAATCTCATCTTTACTTTTACCTAATTTTTGTAATTTCTGAACTTCTTTATCAATAATTTCTTTCTTAAAAACATTATAATAATTTGTTTTATAATAATATTCTAATTCTTTCATCTTACGATTCTTAGATATATACAAAACTGTATCTAGCTTTCTTATATTACCTGAATATAATGAATGCAAATCAAATTGATTTTTTTGCATTTTTTCGTCATAAATATCAGATACAAATTTTTGAACTCTTGTATCTAAAGTTGTAAATACTCTTAACCCATCTTTATATAAATCAAATTGTTTACCATTGATATTTAAAATCATCTTATAATTTTTATTAAGCCACGATTTTAATGCTTGATTTTTATTTGGAAAATCTGGCAATATATAACTCAAATTATCATAAGACATTGATTGTTGAAATTCAGAAAGCTTTGACCTAACATCCTCTGCAAAATAAAAACCAACTCCATAATTTTTAGATGCTGAAGTTGATACTTCTATAGGCATTAAAGAATTATAATAAAATTCTTCTTTATCAATATAATTTTGATTGTGCATAATACTTAGGACTAAATTCTTTCTCTTTATTGATTTTGAACTATTATTGATTTCTACAAATCCCAAACTAGAAGCAACCCCTTCTCCAACACCATTGATTGACATATTTTTCAAACCTATAACTCTAAAGCTATAATATTTTATTTTTTCGTTTGAAGTAATATAAACAACCAAATCATTTTCTTTTTTTTCATACTTATAAGAAAGTTTAGAAATAGAATGTGTTAACTTATCATCATTGCTTACAATGATAGGAATTGTATCTAACTTATGATTTAAAAAAACTAAATCTGTAAGAATTAATTTTTGATTTTCTTTAAGCTTTCCGCTAATCTTTGTAAGTACTTCTCGTTTAGGATTTTCAATAGTTTTATTTTGATTTATACTGTTAAAATTCCTAGCATACCCAATAACAGTATCTATATTTCTTTTTGGAGAATATCTATTAGGGGCAGGTAATAAGCCAACTAGCGTAGCGCTTTGATTTAGGGTAAGATCCTTAACATCTTTTGAAAAATAAAATTTAGAGGCTTGTTGAACACCATAAGCCTGATGACCAAAAAAAACAGAATTAAGATAAAGCTCCATAATTTCTGACTTAGTATAAATTTGTTCAATCTTAATTGCAGTAATAAATTCTTTTACCTTTCTTAATATTGATTTTTCAAACCCTATGTCATCATACATATTTCTTGCTAGTTGCTGAGTTAATGTACTTGCACCTTGCAATGCACCTCCTCCAGATAAATTAACTGAAACAGCTCTTACAATACCCCAAACATCTATACCTGGATGTTCAAAGAATTTTCTATCTTCCATAAAAACAAGAGCTCTTCTAAGATTCTTAGGAACTTTTCCTATATTTATAATATCTCTTTGTTCGATATAGAGCTCTTTAATAGGCTTTCCATCAGCAGATATAATTTTTGCTATCTGAACCGGTTTATAATCTTGAAGTCTATCAATAGAAGGTAAATCAAAAGATATAAATAGTAATAATAATGCAATTGTAAAAATCACAACAATTGACATCATAAATAATGATACGAAAGAAGATAAAAGATAACGGTAAGAGAAAAATCTATAATTTCTTGTCTTATTTTTAGAGTTTCGCAAAAACTTATATTGAAGGAGCTGTCATTTTAATTGGATCTAATATTTTTTCAATTTCACTTTTAGATAAGATGTTTTTCTTTATTAAAAGTTCCCGTATTGTATTTCCTGACTCATATGCCTCATATGCCAATTTAGCTGTCTCTTCATATCCAATAACAGGAACAAGAATTGTACACATAGATAAACTTTTTTCTATGTATCTCTCACACTTTTTTTTATCTACTTTCAAACCCTTTAAAAGCTTATCATTAAATACATTAATCGAATTTGATAAAATATTAATTGACTGCAATAAATTATGTGCTATTAAAGGCAACATAACATTAAGCTCAAAAAAACCTCCTTGAGCTCCTAATGTAACAGCGAGGTCATTTGCAATAACCTGAGATGATACCTGAATTACAGACTCACATATCACAGGATTTATTTTTCCTGGCATTATAGAAGATCCGGGTTGAACAGGAGGAAGAATTAATTCACCTAAGCCACATCGAGGACCTGTACCCATCAATCTAATATCGCTCGCTATTTTAGAAATTGCAACCGCTACTGTTTTTAGCACTCCTGAAACCTCAACAGCAGTCTCTTGATTCGCTTGTGCTTCAAAATGATTTAAAGATTCTTTAAAATCAACTTTCAAATATTTAGAAATTTCCCCTGAAATCATTTCACCAAATTGAGGATGTGTATTTATACCTGTACCAACAGCTGTTCCTCCTTGAGCTATATAGGATAGCGACACTAGAGCATAATCATCTAATCTATGTATACAATTAGAAATTGCAGCTTTATATCCAGAAAATTCTTGCCCTAATGTAATTGGAGTAGCATCTTGTAAATGAGTTCTTCCAATTTTAATCACACTATCAAACTCTTCAACTTTACTTTCAAGCTCACAATATAATTGTTTTAATGCTGGCATTAATTTTTTTAATATTTGTACTTTTGCAGATATATGAATAGCAGTCGGAATGACATCATTGCTAGACTGCCCCATATTAACATGATCATTAGGATGCACAGGATTGTTACTACCAAGATCTTGTCCTAATATTTCATTTGCCCTATTAGCAATAACCTCATTAACATTCATATTAGTTGAAGTGCCTGATCCCGTTTGATATACATCTAGAATAAAGTTATCATCTAATTTGTGATTAAGGATATCATCTGCTGACTTAACAATAGCATCTTTAATTTTTAAGTCTAATTTTCCCAAATCAAAATTCACAATTGCAGCAGATCTCTTAATAACTGCAATAGCATATATAAGATTTATCGAAATTTTAATACCGCTTATTGGAAAATTATCATAAGCCCTTTTTGTTTGAGCCCCGTAGTACGCATCATTCGGAACCTCAGTATAACCCATTGAATCTTTTTCTTTTCTCAAACTATAATCTCATCTAATTGAAATTTATGAAACTTTCCATGTATTCGTACCTGAAACTACTTTTTGTAAATCTACTTTACCAATTTTTTCTTTAGCTAATTTAAGCTGATCCATCATCATATCTTCATAGGTTTTTTTCTCTTCTTTATATAAAACTCCAATAGGTGTAGGCAAGCTTTCATCTGTAGTCATTTCACTTAGAAGAAAAGCTAAATTTTTGTCATTAAAATTATGGACTGTTCCATCATCTAAAGAAAAACCTTTATCAAGTTCTAAAACTTTAAATTTAGACCCTTCTAATTTCAGAACTTTAGAACCTTTATGGCCAAAAACCATTGGTTTATTCTGATCTAATTTAACAATAGTATCATTCTTTGTTTCTCTATCAGTATACAAAGAATGAGCTCCATCATTAAAAATATTGCAATTTTGGTATATATCAACAAATGAAGTTCCTTTGTGTTCGTTTGCCAATGATACAATTTCTCCCATGTGTCTCGTTTCTTTATCTATTGTACGAGCTACAAATGTAGAACCTGCACCTAAAGCTAAACTTGAAGGATTAAATGGATAATCTAAAGAACCCATTGGTGTAGACTTAGTAACTTTACCTAATTCAGATGTTGGAGAATATTGACCCTTTGTAAGACCATATATTTTATTATTAAACATTAAAATCTTAATATCTAAATTTCTTCTTAATATATGTATGAAATGATTTCCACCAATACTCATTGCATCACCATCTCCTGTAATCATCCAAACAGATAGATTAGGATTTGCTAATTTTGCACCTGTTGCAACTGCTGGCGCTCTACCATGAATAGTATGAAATCCAAAAGTATTCATGTAATAAGGAAATCTACTTGAACAACCTATTCCTGATACTATTAAAAAATCTTCTTTTTTTATTCCTAAACCAGCAAATACTTTCTGAACCTGAGCTAGAATAACATAATCACCACAACCGGGACACCATTTAACATCTTGATCTGATACGAAATCTTTCTTGGTTAATGCTATTTGCTCATTTTTATCTGACATGCTTATTATACCTCAATAATTTTATTATAAATTTCTTCAACTGTGAAAGGCTTACCTTGAACTTTATTTAAACCAATAGAATTAACTAAATATTTTGATCTTAAAATTAAGTTCAACTGACCTAAATTCAATTCAGGAACAATTACCTTTTTATATTTCAACAAAACATTCCCTAAATTCTTAGGTAATGGATTAATATATCTTAATTGAACATGTGAAACTGATTTTCCTTCATTTCTTAATTTTTCAACCGCAGTTCTAATTGCACCAAAAGTACTTCCCCAGCCTAAAACTAAAATATCACCATTTTCATCGCCAAAAGGAACAATGTCAGGAATAGAACTCAACACAGCGTTAATCTTATTATTTCTTAATTGAACCATAAACTCATGATTTTCAGGACTATAATTAACATGACCTGAAATATTTTCTGTCTCAAGTCCACCTATACGATGTTCTAAACCCTTTTTACCAGGGATTGCCCAAGGCCTTGCTAGAGAAGTATCATCTCGATCATATGGCATAAAAGTATCTGAAACAGAATCAATTTTATTGGTTTTAATTTTGGGCATTTTATTTAATTCAGGAATTTCCCATGGCTCTGAACCGTTTGCTAAGTAACCATCAGATAAAACCATTACAGGTACCATATATTCAAGCGCAATCCTGCAAGCTTCAAAACCAATATAAAAACAATCGCCTGGAGATTGAGGAGCAAGAACTACGATAGGAGCTTCTCCGTTTCTACCATACATAGCCTGCATCAAATCTGACTGCTCAGTTTTGGTAGGCAACCCAGTTGAAGGGCCACCTCTTTGAATATTAAGAATCACTACAGGAAGCTCAGTCATAACTGCCAAACCCATAGCTTCACCTTTTAGAGCAATGCCTGGACCACTACTTGCAGTAATTCCAAGATTCCCTGCGTAAGAAGCACCTAAAACACTGCAAATACCGGCTATTTCATCTTCAGCTTGAAAAGTTTTAACTCCTAAATTTTTATACTTTGATAAAAAATGTAGTATATCACTTGCAGGAGTAATTGGATATCCTCCGAAAAATAAATCAGTACCAGATTTTTCACTAGCAACTAATAACCCCATACTTAAAGCTGGATTTCCCATTATATTCCTATAATGACCCTTTTTAAAATCTGCTTTTTGAATTTTATAGGTTGTTCTTATCGCTTCAATAGTATCACCAAAATTAAACCCAGCTTTCAAAGCTCTGCTATTAGCTTCAACTATTGCAGGTTTAGATTTGAATTTTTTCTCTAAAAAAGAAATTGTAGTTTGCATATCTCTCTCATATAACCAGTAAAGTAATCCTAATGCAAACATATTAGTGCATCGGGATTTTGATTTAGCATCTAACTCCATATCTTCAAGAGCTTTCATTACGAGCTCAGACATATCAACTTTTATTAATTTATACTTATCTGCTATTTCTTCACTATCTAGTGGATTTGATTCATATCCTGCAAGTTTTAAATTTTTTTGTGAGTAATTTTTAGTATTTACAATAAGCATTCCATTTTCTTTTAAATCACAAAGATGAACTTTAAAAGCAGCAGGATTCATAGCAACTAAAACATCTAACGAATCACCAGGCGTATATACTTCCTTACTGCTAAATTGCATTTGAAATGAACTTACTCCAGCTAAAGAGCCGGCTGGAGCTCTTATTTCGGCCGGAAAATCTGGAAGCGTCGTTAAATCATTTCCAAATAATGCTGTATTGTCTGAGAATTGATTACCTGTTAGCTGCATACCATCTCCCGAATCTCCAGCAAATCGTATAGTAACTATATCTAACTCCTCTAAATTTTTATTTTTATCATTCATTTTTATTTTTATCATTCATTTTTATTTCAAATAATATAAAAAGTTATTATTTAGCTATGTTAAATTACCATTATCTAATTATTGAACAAAAAAATAATTATTTATTTTTTATGAAAAGTAAAAAAAATATAAAATTAACACATTATAGTTCTGGTGCTGGCTGAGCATGTAAAGTTAGCCCTGATATATTATCTCAAGTTTTGAGATCTCTAAAAAATGAAGTTAGTAAATCAGACAACTATGGATTTGAAAATTTCGATGATTGTTCTATTTATACTCTAGATAATGGTCATAAAATAATTCAATCTGTTGATTTTTTTACTCCAATTGTTGACGATCCATTCAACTTTGGTCAAATAGCTGCTGCAAACTCATTATCTGATATTTATGCAATGGGAGGAAATCCTCTTTTTGCTTTAAATATATTGGCTTTCCCAACCGATGACCTTCCGAATGAAGTTATGAAAGAAATTTTAAAAGGAGGGCAACAAATTACAAATGAGGCTAAGATTCCAATTTTGGGAGGTCATAGTATAAAAGATAAAGAACCTAAATACGGATTAGTGGTAACTGGAGAATCAAAAAATGGGAGTTTAATTAAAAATTCTACAGCACAAATCGAGGATATATTAATACTTACTAAACCTATAGGTACAGGTATTATTACAACAGCTATAAAAAAAGGATTGGCATCTGAATCTCAACTAAATGAAGCAATAAATATTATGACTCAACTTAATTCTAAAGCTTCCAATATAATGCTTGATTTTGAAATAAATGCATGCACTGATATTACAGGTTATGGGCTACTTGGACATTTATCTGAAATGTGCGAATCAAGCAAAGTAAGTGCTAAAATTCAATTTGATATGATTAAATTTTTATGTGGAGCATTTGAATTTACTCAAAAAAATGTTTATCCTGGAGGAAGTAAAAGAAACTTAGATTACTTTTCAAAAAAAATTGATTTCAATCATAATCTAACAGAACATCAAAAAATAATGCTTGCAGATGCTCAAACGTCTGGAGGACTTTTAATTAGTTGTCCTCCAAATCGAGCTAAAGAATTAAAAGAGGTTCTATCATGGGATATGGATGCATTTATAATAGGATCTATAATTCCTAAAAAACAAAAACTCATATATGTAGATTAATGAAAGAAAAAATAATTGAAATACTAAAACAATGTTATGACCCTGAAATTCCAGTTGACTTATGGAGCCTTGGTTTAATTTATGAAATAAGTTCAGAGAAGATTAAAAACAACAAATATAATGTTTTTATAATCATGACTTTAACTACGCCTGGCTGCACAATGGGAACACATATGGCAAATGATATACAAACAAAACTTGAAAGCTTAAACGACATTGAAAATGCAGATATTAAAATTACTTTTGAACCACCATGGGAACCTTCAATGATGCATGATAGCGCAAGAAAAAAACTTGGTTTTTAAAAACTAAACCAATAATGATAGCTAAAATATGGAAAAAATACATTTAGATGATTTTCTTACAAACGGAATTCTAAAAGAAAAAGAGTTTAGACATCAACTTAATAAAAAAGACTGGGATTGTTATAAAAACAAGAAGGTTTTAATAAAGGGTTGTAGCTCAGTGCCTGTGCCGATATGGAGTTATTTAATAATTACTTCAAAACTTCAAAACATTGCTCGAGAAATTTATTTTGGTGAAATTAGCTCTGCAATTAAAATTTACAGCAAATCTAATAATTAAATTTAAAATTGATAGGTATACTTTACTGAAAAACCATGATCAAAGTTTTTTTCTACCCAAGAATCTTCACTTTGTAATGAATAATTTATAAAATCACCAAACGAATCAAACTTTTTACCATTAACCATCCAATATCTAGTATATATAAAATAAAAATTTGAAATAGGGTTAATTTCATATTTTAGAACAAAGTTGTATATGAGCTCGCTGTAATTTGATAGAAAAAATCCGTCATTATTAGGATTAGGATATTGATTTCCAACAGGATTATTATTTTCTGATGCGTAAAGGCCGCTAGAAAAACTTGTGATCTTAGGAAAAACATCATTATCAAGCTCCATATAATTTGAATAGCGATTATTAGTTTTAATTAGCTCAGTATATGTTTGTAGAGTAAAATTTTTATTTATATACGCATCAATCCTCATTATATACTTCTGAATATTGTTTTTTGAGTTGGCAAAAACATCTCTCATAACTCCATTGTAATCAATGCTTTCAAGATATTCATATAATTTTTTTGATTTATTAAAATTATAATTAAATGTCAACTTAATATTATTTAGAGGTCTATTTACATATTGTAAAGAAAATTTGTGACTTCTATCTTTTATTTTATTTTTATAATAATCAAATAATATTGAGTACGCATTTTTCTTACGCTGATCTGAAGACCATCCCAAATACATATCATAAGAACTCGGAACAAACATATTCTTTCCAATTAAAACGCTTTGTTTATAGTCATACAATAATCTATCGTCAAACGAATCATAAGATTTCTTTAAACCTACTGATATAGTCGTATTATTAATCATTCCAAACACACCGCCAATTGAAAAATTTTCATTAATTTTATTATCTTTGGAATCATTTTTTTGCAACACATAACCTAATCGAAAAACACGATCTTGAAATATACTATTTGGTCTTAGATTTTGATATTTTAAACCTATTTTTTTAGTAATTATGTCATTTCTATAAATATAGCCAATATCATCACTATCAAAATATTTATCTATTTTCTCTATTTCAAAAAATGTGGACCAACTGTTATTAATATCGTAAAATGACTCCAAGCTATATGCATAACCTCTATTTTGAAGCTGAGTGCTTGCAAATTGAAAATCTGTATAAAATCTGTTTTCCAAAAGATTAAAAACGCCATCAATTGAGTATGCAGAAACATCAAAAATTTCCCCATCAATTGGACCGTATTGATTTGAATTTTTTTCAAAAAAGCCCCTCATGCCTCGATATTTAGTATACATAAAACCTAAAAAGGAATTACCATCTAATAAATCTTGCTTGATTCTAAATACATTGTATTGATTATCTGTAACATTATAATCAACTATTTCTAAATCATCAACTTCATTAGATGTCACTGCTGATATGAATCCATAAGAAAATCCGTTTTGTTCTTTACCTGTCATCTTAAAAGCAATATCTATATTTGTAGGAATATTAAGATTGTAATTATTTAAATTCTTAGAAGCCCCTATTCTTCTTGAATAAAACATCTCTATAGGCAAATCAAACATAGTTGAGTTTTCCATAAAAAAAGGTCTCTTTTCTTCTAAATAAGTTTCATAATAAGATATATTAATATCGGATGGATCAACTTCTACTTGCCCAAAATCTGGCTTATATGAAAAATCTATAGTTGAGCTATTACTAATTCTATACTTAACATCAAATCCTTGGTGATTTTTTTGAATCTTAGAAGGGAGCAAATCTTTAAGATCTTTATCAATAATATATCCATCTGAATCTAATCTTAATTTAGTATTTTTTATTTTCTGATAATCATATCCAACGCTAGGTCTATAAACAAATTTTTTAATATTAAGTATATTTTTAAAACCTTTAACATGACCAAACTTTGAGGATTCACCTTTAACTTCTAACGGAAAAGAAACCCAAGAGCTATACTCATTTAGCCTGTAAATATATCTTGTTGCATTAAAACCCCAAATATCATTGATATTTGTATCAAACTGTAATGATTCAAAAGGTATTCTAATTTCTGCAGTCCATCCAAATTCATCAATTTTTGTATCAGCATACCATATTGAATTATAATTTATATCATAATCTAAATCATCATAAATACTGGCGTCTACTTTAACACCTGAGCAATTAACCGCAAATATATACCCGGTTTGATGGTCGTGCCTACTATCGAAACTAAACCACATCCAATCCGATAATTGCTCGAAAGCATTATCCCAGTCATCTATCTTAGAAAACCTTTTTTGAATTTTAGAAGGCTCATCATCATACATTCTTGCAAAAATATAGACTGCATTTTCATCGTAAAATAATTTAATTGATGTTTGATAAGAAGGATCGGCACCATTTAGAGGAGAATCCTGAGTGAATGATGTTAATACTGGAATAGAATCCCAAACGGAATCAATCATAAAGCCATCAATTTCAATTTTTTGATCATTAAATTTTGAAATACTATATGTCTTACCAATTTTTTTTTCTTCAAATGGCTCTAATGCATAAATAGAATAAAATAAACTAAATCCAAATAATATTTTTTGTAAAAATTTCAAAACTTTATTAGCATTAAACTCAAAATTAATCCATTCATATTTAAAATACTAATAATAAACAAATCGTTTATCTAATACAAAACCGACCAGCTGGTCGGTTTTTTCTTTTTTATTAATTTCAATAACTCTAAATTAGGAAACCGACCAGCTGGTCGGTTCAAAAAAAAGAAAAAAGGATTTAACTATGAAAATTGTTGTTCTAATGAAACAAGTTCCAAATGAAGATGCAGCTATAAAAATCGATACAAGTTCATTATCTATTATTGAAGATAATGTAACATTTATAACAAACGAGCCAGATACATACGCATTAGAGGAGGCTTTACAGTTAAAAGAAAAGCTTACAGAAATAGAAGAAGTAGTTGTGTGTACTATGGGTCCTGCTTCCGCTCAACAAACCATTAAAGACGCCCTAGCTAAGGGAGCTGATAGAGGAATTTTTATAGAAAACGCTAAACAAAAAAACCAAGACTCCCTATCTAGAGCCAAAATACTTGCAAAAGCACTTAAAAATGAAAATTTTGATATAATTCTATCAGGCCTGCAGTCCGATGATGATGGCTATGGTCAAATGGGAATTTTACTAGCAGAATTACTAAATATGAATCATGCTTCATTGGTTATGGGTGCTGAGTTTATTGATAGCAATAAAGTAAAAGTTAAAAGAGAGCTTGAAAATGGTTGGTTTCAGTGGTCTGAATTAAATATGCCTGTTTCTCTTACTATACAATCAGGATTAAATCAACCCAGATATGCTTCACTTAAGGGAATTATGGGCGTAAAGAAAAAGACTATTGATAATTATGATACTGAAAGTCTAGGTATTGATGCTGATAAATCTAACACTGAACTTGTTAAGCTTTTCAATCCTGAAAAAAAGAAAGTTACCAAATTTATTGATGGATCAACTGATGATGTCGTAGAAAAGCTTGTAGAAATATTCAGAGAAGAAATAAAAATAATTTAGGAGTTAAAATGAAGATATTATGTTTTGTTCAATATGATGATAAAGTAAATGGCGTTTCAAAAGAGGCGGTGTCTTTGAGCCAAGAAGTTGCAGAAAAAACAGATGGATCAGTTGACATTGTAACATTTAATAAAGATGCATCAGAAAAACTTAAAGTTTTTGATTCAAATAAGTTGATTTTTGTAAATAACCCAAGCCTTGATGAATATAACCCTCTTTACTATACCGCATGTATTGAAAAATTATTCAATGATGGAGACTATGATACCTTTATAATAGGTCATACATACGAAACGAGAGACTGGGTACCGAGACTAAGCGCGCGCTGCGATACCCCATTTATTTCTGACTGCATTGATTACAGCTTAGAAGGTGATTCCATTGAATGGATAAGGAGTCTTTATAGAGCAAAAATTAATTCTAAAATAAAATCTACATATAAACGAACTATAATATCTGTTCAGTCGGGTTGCTTTAAAGCAGAAAATATTAAACCTGGAAACTCTGCAGTAGACAAAATCGATATTGACTTGTCAGGAATAGAAAAAACGATAGTGCCTGGTGAAAAATTTAAAGAATCAGGAAACCAGGTAGATTTAACTTCATCTGATGTAATAGTTTCAATAGGTAGAGGTATCTCAAAAGAAGAAAATATACCAATGGCTGAAGAGCTTGCAAAAAATATGGGAGGTCTACTTTCCTCATCAAGGCCCGTTGTAGATTCTGGTTGGCTTGATCACTCTTTACAAATTGGCAGTTCAGGGCAAGTTGTTTCTCCAAAATTATATCTCGCCCTTGGAATTTCTGGAGCTATTCAACATACTGTAGGAATGAAAGGATCTAAAAGCATTATATCAATTAACAAAGATAAGAACGCTCCTATTTTTGAACTTTCAGATTATGGTGTAATTGGTGACATTCTTGAAATTTTACCAAAATTAAATCAAGCATTAAAGGAAATTTAGATTATGTCTGATAATCAAAGAGAAGAGCTTCCTATTGATGTTTTGTTTGTTGGTGCAGGTGCTGCCAGCCTAGCAGGCGCTATCCATCTCAAAAGAGAGTCTAAAAAAAATGGTTTAGATTTAGAAATAGCTATTATTGAAAAAGCTTCTGAAGTTGGTGCTCATTCATTATCAGGTGCTGTTGTAGACCCTATAAGCTTAATTGAACTTTTCCCTGAACTCAATGAAGGAGATTTTCCATTTGAAAGCCCTATAACTGCAGAAAAAATGTATTTCCTTCAAAAACCTAATCTTAAGATTCCTTTTCCCTATATTCCAAAAGGTATGAGTCATCATGGATGCTATGTAGCATCTATTGGAAAGCTGGTTAGATGGCTAGGAGAAAAGTGTGAACAAGAAGGAATTGATGTTTTTTGCCCATTCTCTGGAGATAAAATACTCTACAACGATAATGGTGGCGTTGCAGGTATTAGGACAAGAGATCGCGGCGTTGATAAAAATGGGAATAAAAAACCTACATATGAAGAAGGCGTTGACATAAAAGCTAAGGTAACTGTTTTTGGAGAAGGAACTAGGGGTAGTTTATCTAAAGAACTAATATCTAAGTTTGATTTAATGAAAGATAAAACTCCTCAGGTTTGGGCTGTTGGTGTCAAAGAACTTTGGAAAGTCCCTGAAGGTAGAATAAATCCTGGCTATGTAGCTCACACACTTGGACATCCTTTAGGAGCAAAAATCTTTGGTGGCGGATTTATCTATGGAATGCAAAATAATATTCTAGATATTGGTTTAGTTACTGGTCTCGATTACAGTAATCCAAACATTGACCCTCATCATGAATTACAGCTACTAAAAACCCATGGCTGGGTTAAAGATTTGCTAAAAGATGGTGAACTCATGTCTTATGGTGCCAAAAGCTTGCCAGAAGGAGGCTACTACTCTATGCCAAAGCTTTTTGTTAATGGAGCACTTCTTATTGGTGACTCCGCAGGATTTTTAAATGGTATGAGACTTAAAGGAATACATCTTGCAATGAAGTCAGGAATGCTTGCAGCAGAAACAATTATTAAAGCTTTTAAAGAGTCTGATTTTAGTGAAACTACATTGTCTGAATATGAATCATTATTTAATAAAAGTTGGGCTTATAAAGAGCTTTATAAAGCGCGTAATTTTCATCAAGGCTTTAAAAAAGGTGCATTATTTGGAATGATGAATGCTGGCTTAGCTTTATATACAGGTGGTAGAGGTTTTGGAATATTTAACAAGCTTGAAGGTCATCATGGTCATGAGCAAATGAAGAAAATCTCCAATCAGAAAGCTTCTTCTGACAGATATAAAGACTTAGTTTTTGATGGAAAAACTACATTTGATAAAGCAACAGATATGTACTACTCTGCAACCAAGCATGATGAAGACCAAACTGCTCACTTAAAAATAATCGATCCCGACATATGTTTTGATAAATGTAAAGAAGAGTATGGAAATCCATGCCAACATTTTTGCCCAGCAGGAGTTTATGAAATTACTCAGGAAAATGAAAAGGATAAACTTCAAATAAATTTTTCAAACTGTGTTCATTGCAAGACTTGCGACATAATGGACCCTTATCAAGTTATAGACTGGACTGTGCCTGAATCTGGGGGTGGCCCATCTTGGAAGAATATGTAATTATTATGGATGGAGCTGACACTCTTCTGCAACGCTTATCTTCTTCATTAGGTATCCCTGAATGGGTCCTGTTAAGGGCTATGGGTATTGCAGGTTTCATTATCATTCTTTTTAGTATTCGCAGATTTTTAACAAAAGGATAAAAAAACATAACTAAAAATGTGATATATATCACAATCTTGTTGATATAAGTCACACTTTCCATTCCAAATTGCCACATAAAAACATTTTTTACTTGAATTTTAAATCGATGTTGAGTAGTTTTCTAGGCACATTTATATAGTTTTTAAAATTTGTAATACGTAGGTGTGATTAAAATTAAAATAGTTAAGGAGGAGTAATATGAAACGATTTATCGTTACGCTTTCCGCTTTATTTTGTCTTTCATTAGCACAAGATATTACGGGAGCTTGGAACCTAACTGGAGTAGATGTTCTATATTATAATTTCGCCAGACCAAACACATGGGTTGATGATCAAGGAAATCCTGATGTGTCTGTAGGTGAGAATGGAGCTACTATTCTTTATGTACATAGCAGATATCCGGGTCTTGAAGCAAGTATACCGCTACAATCAATACCTGCGGGCTATATGTTTTTGTCAACTCCAAATGGTCCTTTTGGTACTGGAGGCCTAGCTTTTAATGGAGTTAAACTAAATGTAACGCTTTTAGATGACGACCCTGCTACTGAAGATATTGATGAGACAGGAACAGGGTATATTCCTGAGGGTTCTTCTTATCCGAATATCGATTTAGCTGAGGGATCATGCAGAACAGTTCCTTCTATTGATTCTGTTACAGATGATATTCTATATGCAACTGATTCAGAGTATGGTTTAGCTACACTACCATTAGTTGATATTGCTGGTAGGGATAGTAGAAATAGATATAAAGGTGAGACAATGGGCTCTATGAGCTTATCTCAATCAGTTATATTTTCGTACTTTCCGGTAGGATCTCAATCAAAACATGTAGAAATGGATGTTCCTTTATATGATAGTGTTGGCCCTATGACTCAAACGACTCCAAACGAAAATGGAAAATTTGAGACTCTTGGAAAAACTGGTGGTTTTATTAAAAATGCAGATTTTATTGGCTCTATCGGTGATGATGGTCCTTTGACTGGAGGTGACAATATAGATCCTGAATTTGCTCTATACTGGCATTCTATTGATGGAGTTGATGCTGAAACAGGTTTTGGAGATATTCTACCTGGAACAGAAGGTCCAAACGGTGAAAGCTCTGATGAAGATGGCGATGGAACTGAGTTTGATAGAATTTTTGGGTTTCCAGCAATTACTGCAACAAGAATCTCAGCTGCTGGCGCTGCAGCACTAGGATATTGTGATGATGAAGATGGTGTTGCTGAGACTAATTGTAGCGAAGTAAAATACCTTGTTGCTGGTGACGTCAGTGATGGTTTAAATGATTTAGTCTACGATGGCTGTATATCTCTTACCACTGCTGAAGTAGAAGGTCAGTGCAATCAAGTTGTTGCAGGTGGCCAAGCTCAAGCTCAAGCAGGCTGTGAAGCATTAGCAGACGCTGATTTCACAGGTAGCGGTGGATTGTTTTTAGTACTTTATAGCGGCTGTTTAGGCGATTGCTTTGATCCAACTGGCGCGAATGACACTTGTTCTGAAGCGGAGCAGGGTATATGCGCTGGTCAAGCTCAAGGTGGTGTTGCACTATACGGAGATTGCGCAGGATGGGCTGCTGATTATGTAAGCCCTCTTAATGGTGCAGCTCTAACAGTTGAGTACATTGCTACTCAAGTATTACAAGGTCAAGCTGATGATGCCTTGGGTGCTGAGGGCTCTGATATTGCTACATATGTTAACGGTGCGTGCTTGCAAGTTGCGAATGATAATGAATTAGATCAGCTTAGCGCTGCTGCTGCATTCACACAAGAATTATGTGCTGGCGCTGGTTTTGATGCATCTGCTTGTGGTATGGATGATGATGATCCTGATACTGAAGATGTTAATGAGCAAGGTCTTGCTAATTTAGTTATTGTTGAAAATGGTGTTACTGATTGTGCAAGCTTAGCTGCAGCTACTACAACAATTCTAGCTAATGTTGGTGCTTTAGTTGATAGTACAGATGAAGATGAGGATGGTTCTAACTGTGATGAATGGGCTTTAAGTGTTGCAGATGATTTTGCAGCTCTTTCAGCAGCAACAGGCAATCTAACTTGTACTGCTTTGGCTGCTGGAACTGTTCTTAATACAGTAGAAGAGGTTACAACGTCTGACGATCAAACTGAATCAAACATGCTATATGTTTTAAATCCTGACCCAGCATATGCTCCATGGGGTAACTTTGTTACTTTTAACGGTTATGCTAGTCAGCAAGTTGGTCAGTCTCTTGCAGATGCAATTGCAAATGGTGCTCCTGCGGAAGCGCTCGCACCTCTTCAAAATGCATTAGACTTATTATCAGCTAATGACTCTAATCGTGATTTTGACCCTAATACAGTTACTCTATTAGATTTAGATGGAGATAGTGTTCCTGAGACTGCATACTCACCAACTGGCGGACGTCTGGTTCTTGAGTTTGAACCAACGTGCGTTCCTGTATGGGAAGCTGTTGAGGTTCAAACAGAGTTTGTTGGAACAGAACTATGCCCACCTGAATCAAATGGTGACCTTAATATAGATGGCACAGTTAATGTATCAGATGTTGTACTAACTGTTGCATATATCTTAGGTACTAGTGATGCATATAGTGATGCTGCTGCTGAATGTAGAGTAGATCTAAATGGAAACGATAGTGTTGAGGTTGGAGATATTGTAAGAATCGTTAATATTATACTAGGTGTTAACTCTAGTGATAGACCAGCATCAAGCTCTATAGATTTTCATAGAACAGATGCAGGATTTAAAGTAGCTCAAAAAGATGTTCTTGGTGCTGCTCAAATTACCCTAACTCATGGAGAAGATTTCTCTATTGAGCTAACAGAATCAATGGCTTCAGAAGTTATTACTGAAGGTACTACAACTAAATTAATTGTTGTTGCTCCTGAAAGTGATATTCTTTTTAAAACAACTGGTGAATATGTTGTTGAAGAGATTGTTGCTGCAAACTTAAGAGGTGATTTAATTGATGCAGAAATGCCTACATCTTTCAACTTAAGTGATGCTTATCCAAATCCATTCAATCCAAGCACATCAATTGATATTGAGCTTAATTACGAAACTAGCGTATCGATTAGTGTTTATAATGTAATGGGACAAATGGTTGACATGCTTTATGAAGGCAACATGTCTGCAGGAATGAATCCTGTTACTTGGAATGCTTCAAACATGGCAAGTGGAATGTACATTCTTAAAGCAAATGTTGGTGGAGAAATCGTCAACAAAAAAATAATGCTTATAAAATAAGCACTCCAAATAAATAACAATAAAAACCCTGTACTTTAAAAGGTGCAGGGTTTTTTTGTTTTATTTTTCGTTTTAAATGCTATAGATTTCGTAGGTTCATATATATTTATATGCATAAAATGATTCAAAAAATAATTTTAAACAGACTATTAACTTTTCTATTTGTTATAAGCAATATATCTGTATTTTTTTCTGCAACAATATCAGGTAAGATTGTTGATAAAAAAACAAAGCAATCTCTTATTGGTGCAAATATTTTTATAGAATTAGATTCTAATATGATGGGCAGTGCAACAGATGTTGATGGTCTATATAGAATTGAGAATGTCCCTGAAGGCTCTTTTGATCTTAAAGTCAGTTATTTAGGTTATGAGTCTTTTACTTTATCTATAGATATTGAGGATATCAAAAAAGATTATAATTTTGATTTAGAGCTAAGTCCTTCGTCAATAAAAGTAGATGAAATCATAGTAAAAGATGAAAGAAGAAAAGAAAAGAAGACTGAAGCACCTGCATCCAAAGAAATAATCAGCTCAAGAGATATAAGACGCTCTACAACAACTAATCTTGGAGGATATCTAAAAGGATTGAAAGGTGTAGATTTTACATCGAGTGGAGTCAATAATTTCAGTGTTTCAATTCGAGGTTTTAATAGTAGTTTTAGCACACGTCTTTTAATGCTGACAGATGGACGGGTTGCAAATGTTCCCGCTCTTAGAGTTATCAATTTCAGTACTATACCTCAATCTACAGATGATGTTGATAAAATTGAGGTCGTTCTTGGACCCGCAACAGCACTATATGGTTCAAATGCTCATAGCGGAGTAATAAATGTAATATCTAAACCACCTTCTACATCAGAAGGCTTTAAAATGAGTTTTTCTGGTTCAAACGATGAAAGAGAAATGAAAAAGTTTAATACTCGTATAGCAAAAAAAATGGGTAATTTAAGCTTTAAAGTCTCAGGTGAGTATGTGCATGCTAATGAGTGGCCTTATATATCTGAAGAAGAATTTAAAATACATCAATATCCTTGGTCGGGCTATCCTCATAGAAGAATTGATAAAAAAGACAACAATCCTTGGGATGGAATATCTTTAGGTGGAGGTTCAAATAACGACGCAATAACTGAAACAAATAATTATGGAAATATTGTTAGAATTGGAAATGGTGAAAAAAACCATGAAGATGAAGATGGAGATGGAGTTGCCGGCGAAGATTGGTATAATGGAGTTGATGATGATGGCGATGCAGTCGATAGTGACCTTGATGGCTGGTGTGATGGGCAAGAAATGCGATGGGCTAATCAGAATGGCACAATAAATCAACAAGCATGGCTAGATCCAAACAATTTCCCATCGGAGCATATCGAAGCTTTTTCTAATTGGATTGATGAAGATTATTTTTATTCAGATGGTATTGATAATGATAATGATGGTAAAATTGATGAAGCTATAGATGCTCCAAATGATATATGGTATGATGGTACAGATAACGATGGAAATGGAGACTTTGATGAGAGTGGTGAAATATACTCAGACCCTAGCCTGCCCTATGGAAACTGGGCTTTAAGTTTAGAAAATGGAATAATTATCAGAAATGGTAAAAAGCCTAAAATCATAAATGGGATAGAAAATCCCTTTTACAGTGATTCAGATTGGGAAGATTTCCATGTGATTGACCCAAATGACCCTAATAATGAAATTATCAGTCCTGAATTAGGAGAATGTGAACTGTGTACTTTTATAGCTTCTGATTCTCATATAAGAGGAGACATGAGATATAATGAAGATTTTTTTGGATTAGAATTTGACTTATTTACACATGATTACGGTGATGATAGATTAGCCGGTGATCCTTTCATAGATTTAAGTGGAGATAATCAATTTCAAAGAGGAGAATCTCTTAACTGCTTTGGGTTATGTGATTATGGTCTAGATGGTTTACAGGCAGTTGACGAAAATGGAGATGGAGATTACGATGATACATGGGAAGTATTCAATCCATTTACTAATCAATTAGAGACTTATTCAGAAAGAGCTCCCGACGAAGGTGAAGGCGACGGTATTTGGCAACCAGGAGACGGATGGGTAGACACTAATAATAATGGTATACTAGAACTATTTGCTGATAACTGGCAATCTTCTACAGAAAATTCCTACAATGATGTATGGCCTCTTGGAAATGGAGAATGGGATAGCGATTGGTACGGTCAATCAGAACAAATCTTAGACTATGGTCAAGATGGTTATGATTGGGACCCTAATAATGATGGATGGATTATTGGTCAACCTTATCAAGCTTATGATCAGAATGGACTTGTTGTAGATGAAAATGGAGATCCTGTAATTATATTTGGCCCAGATGCAGGAGAAGATGGTTTAGAATTAGCATATGATAATAATGAGCTTGATGGTCAGATGGATCTTGGGAACGGTATATATAATCACCCTGAAGTTTTGAAAGAATTTGACTATACGGAAGATATTAATGCAGATGGAATATTAGACTATCCTGATTTTGAAGTTGAAAATAAAAAAGCAGAAATACGCATTGATTATGACCCTTCAAATGACTTTAATCTGACATTTCAAACAGGCTATTCGTGGACAAAAACTCAACAAGTTACTGGTATAGGTCGATTCCTAACAGAAGGATGGGAATCAACTTTCTATCAACTAAGAGGAACCTATAAAGATTGGTATGCACAAGCATTTTACAACAAGAGTAACTCAGGTTCAACAAGAAACTATAATATTGGACAGCTTATTGATGACCAATCTTCTAATCTTGGACTACAAATACAGAATGAATTTTTCATTCCTACAGTCAACACAGAAATTACATGGGGATTTGATTATGCCAAAACAATGCCAAAAACATTTGGAAGTATTTTAAACGATGGACCTAATGGATATGATGATGATGGCGATAATTTTATTCTTCAAAATGATGGAATTGATAACAACCTAGATGGATATATTGATAACGATAGTGATGGTATAGATGAACCTGATGAATATAGCGAAATTGAATCTAATGAGTTTGGTGCTTACTTACAATCAAAGACAGATTTACTAGGAAATGGGCAGTGGGAACTTATAACAGCTGCACGACTAGATCATCATGACCAAATTGATGAAGGTATTCAATTTGGGCCAAAAATTGGAATAAACTATAAACCTAATGATATTTCTACATGGAGGCTTACATATGGATTGGCTTTTAATACGCCAACTATAACAACACTCTATACTGATTTATATTATGGTAAATTATCTATATTTGATGTTTTTCTAAAAGGAAATAAAGATGGAACACCATATACTAGAGTACCTAAAGAAGGTGATGATTATTATTATGTAAATGGAGTCCCTTATTCATATAATTTCAACCCTAAGGGTCCTGGATATTTATGTCCTGATCCTTGTCCATATGAAACAGATGAAGAAGGTTATATAGCCATGTCTCTTTATGATAACATATTTACAGAAGGATATGCTGATAGAATTTTAGGTGCCCCATTCTACTACAATTTAAATTCATCAGAAGGTCCAAGTGATTATTTGCCAATAGATACTGATAGACATTACATATATATTCCATTTGCAGATGGAGATGGAGGAGTATCTTATACAGCTTCAGAAACTTATAATATTGAAGATGTGGATCCACTAGGACCTGAAAGAAATCAGACGGTTGAATTTGGATACAAAGGCTTTATATCAAAAAAAACATATCTCGCAGCAGATTTATATATCAGCCAATTTGACGATTTCTTTAGTCCAGCTACAATTATTACACCACAGGTAAAACGCTATGGAGATAATGCAACTATTGGTTTATTACCTGTTACAAGCGATGGATCAAACCCACCATATGGAACTGCATGGGATGGTCAAGATAATGATAATGATTGGTATGGTTGTGATAGCAGTATCAATGACTGTGCAAATTTCTTTGCAACTCTTCCTGCTCCATGCTTTACAGAAAATTGTAGTAACTATATAGAAAATCCATATGATGATGATGGTATGATTGTTATGAATAATGTTAATGCAGGAGTAGACATGGCATGGTCTGAAGCGTTTAATTGGCTTCCTGAAAACTTTCAGCTTGAAGAAGGACAATCTATAGAAGATTTCATCCTTGCAGGACAATGGGGATATGTTGAATGGGTTGCAGAACAAGAAGACCCTACTAATATACTAGGATACACCATCTATCATCCTTGGGAAGTTTTAAACCCAGACTTTAGTTTTAAATTAGCTTATACCTCAACCGTTAATACTGAAGCAGATCAACAATCAAATCTAGGCTGGGTTGATGTTGGAGTTGATGAATATGCTGCTTTCACAGGATTAAATGAAGCAGAACGTATACAAACTGGATTAATAGATGCTAATGGAAACCCTGCGTATGGTGTTGGAAGACCAACCCAACCACCTAATATAATTTTAAGCTCATTAAACTATGGAAATGTACTTCATTCAGGTGTAGATATAGCTCTAACACACTTTATAAATAAAAGATTAATTATAGATACTAATTTTGCAATCTTTAATTCTACCGACTACTACAATACCTTAACAAAACAATATGATCCCATTAATGCTCCAAAGTTCAAATTAAATACAAGTATAAAGTGGGACTCAGATATTGGTGATATTATGCTAGCATATAGATATGTTGATAAATTTGATTGGAAAGATGGAATTTGGTCTGGTGTTATTGGTCCTTACAGTATAGTAGATATTCATTATAACAAAACTATAACAGACAATATTGCACTTAGTATATCTGCTATGAATATATTCGACGATTTTCACAGAGAATTGATTGGGGGTGCAGAAATGGGTAGACAAATAATATTACGAATGACTTCATCATTCTAGTTTATTGAACATAATAAACTCTATAGATACTTCAATATTTAATTTTATTAATACCGGCTTATCAAATGTCGTTCTAGATTATTTAATGCCTATATTTCATAATCCAGTAAACCCTATTACTTTTATATTTTTATTATTATTGTTTTTTATATCATTTAAAAAATCTACAAGAAAAAAACTATTAAACCATTCCTTGCCTAATAAAAGCAAAATTAATGGAACTCTAATTATTTCATGCTTATTAATATCAGTTCTTATTACAGATCAAATAGGAGGCTTCATTAAAGATTTCAAAATAAGAGAACGACCATGGGTACAAAAAACAATTAATGATATGAATTGCCTTGTTTGTAAAACTAATGAAAAAAAAATCTATCAAAGCGGAGGAAGTAAAAAATCAATGCCTTCTAACCATAGTGCAAATGCTATATCTATAGCATTTATTACATCTTTATTCTTTCCCAAATTTAAAATTTTGACATATTTATTTGCATTAATAATTATGTTCTCTAGGGTATACATTGGAGTTCATTATCCTGCAGATATTATTATCGGTGGAACTATAGGATTATTATGTTCCATACTGGTAGGTAAATTAGTTATTTTGTATCTAAAAAAACCTTAATTAGGCAATAAATCATCAGGCAAATTAAATCCTGGAGATTTTCCATCTGACTTAACAATGATTTCTCCAAATTTATCCTCGTATTTTCCAACATTATCTTGAAGAGCTTTAAGAAAAGTTTTAAGATGCACTGGAGATATGATAATACGAGACTTTACTTTTGCATTTGAAACTCCAGGCAATATTCTAAAAAAATCAACCACAAATTCTGCAGGAGAATGTGTAACTACTGCAAAATTCGCATACTCTTCTACATCATTTTCATTATCTAAAACTAATTTAATTTGTTTATGCTTTTTATCTTGATTTGCCATTTTATTTACTCTTATTTTTTTCTTGATGTCTTCTATTGAAATCTTGCCAATCTTCTTCTTCTTCTTCAGAATTAGTATTCACTTTTCCAAAATCTTTAATTTCATCTGTTTTCTTTTGTTGTTCAGCTAGCTCTGGATTATCATCAATATATTTCATTCTAAAGGTTTTATCTTCATATTCATCAGGATTAGTCTCATCCATTAAATCTTGTTCTGTTTCAGACTTATACTTAATCTCATCTCCATACAAAGTTCTATCAAAAAAATCTATGTCATCTACAATACCATTCATCATTAAATATTCAATAAATGCAATATATTTTTTATCATGAAATTTAGTTCCACAGTGAGGACAAATTAATTTAATTTTTAACTGATTTTCATCAAGACTTCCCGAACATTTGGGACATACTAAACCTTCTAACTCCATTTAATCATTCCTTTTATAATCTGAAAATATATATCTTAGAAAATACCCCTACAAGAATTAATTTAATTTTTATACAATTTAATCAATCTTTTTTTTAAAGAATCCGTCATCAAAGTGCTTCTTCTTTTCATTATTCTTTCAGCAGTATTAATAAACTTATTTAAATCTACCCTATCTTTTTTGCCCCATGAAAAAGGCTCAATATACTTATTTTGAAATCCATCATCAAATAAATTTGAACCAATACCTACCACTGTGCCTGAATTTAGCTTTGTAGAAATAGCTGTGCAGCAAAAATCTCCAATCAAAGAGCCTATAAACATTTTACCGGTATCCACCTCATTATTATAATCTAATTTTAATTTAATATTTCCGTAGTTATTTTTCAAATCACTTGTATTTGTATTCGCTCCTATATTAACCCATTCACATATATAACTATGACCTAAGAAACCATCATGTTGTTTGTTTGAAAAGCCTTGAATTACACAATCTTCCAGCTCTCCTCCAATTTTTGAAGATGGCCCAATCACAACAGAGCCCCTAATTTTTGTTCCTGGATTTATAATAGAATTCTTACCTATATAAACAGGGCCTTTAATAAGCGCTCCAATATCAACAAAGCTATCCTTTTCAAGGATAATAGGCCCTTGGCTTGCATCAAGAATACTATTCGCAGATACTTTTGTTCCTTCGCTAATAATTATATCATCTTCATTTATTAATATTGATGATGGGTGCAAATCTCCAACTCTATACTGATGCAAAATCTTATTATCTAAAATGATAGCATCCTTTATTAATTCAAAGACATCCCATAAATACTTTATTGACGGTATTTCAATCTTTGAAAAAACTTCAGAAAAATCATTAAATTTATATTTAAGATCATTCTTATTAATACTATTACTAGAATGAAATGCCATCAAGCCCTTATCATTGCAATAATTCAAATTTTCATTAATTTTTTTCATTGATTCAAAATCCCATACAGCACTTCCATTAAGATATCTCCCTGGCTTATAACTATCTGGGTTCACATCAAAATTAGGGTATTTATTCTTAATTAAAGATTCAATTTCATCTCTAACATATAATTGTACAGTATCTCCTTTTTCAGTATGATTAATAATTCTATCAATATTATTAAAAGCCCCAATTCTAACTTCAAAAGAAGCATGTAAGTCTGATAAAGGCTTAAGTAAATGGCAGTTATTATCTTCAAAAACTATATAATTCATTTAGAAATTAGAATCTTTTGAATTTGGTCAAATCCTTTTTCTTCTACTCCTTCCTTATTTATATCTATCTGTAAATTATAAAAGTAATCTGAATACATTTTTTTAAATCCAATTTTAAAAGGCGAATTAATGAAACTAATAAATTTAGATAATTCAAGATAAAAATTCATATTTAAATCAACAACAATTGTATTATCATTATTACACAAATCTATTTTATTACTATTATTGCAAAAAATCATTTTATTTTTATGATACTTGACAAAAATTAAATTTGGCCCATTCAAATTAATTAAGTCACGAAATTTTTCATTGATAACAAAATAATAGGTAATATTATTTTTATGAAAATTAAATTTCCTAAAACTATACAATGAAACTCTAAATGACTCTTCATTGATTGGGAAAAATAATATAACTTTTTTAAATTTCTCACAATTGGGAATTTGAATTTTGGAGTTGCTCTTTCCTATTTTACCTACTAAAAGGTAAAACATGACTTTTAATCTTAATTTTATTAGATTAAAATTCATAACTGTGGTTAATTTAATACTGTGCATTTATTTTATATAGCAAATTATTTATAAAAATATGAATCTAAAATACATATATACTTTTACTTTTCTATTAAATTGTATTTTTACCTATGACTATGTTTGGCCAACAAATGCTAGCGAAACAATCACAGCATGCTTTGGTGAAATGAGAACTAATCGTTATCATGCTGGTATAGATATTAGAACCTATGGTATAAATGGTAGAGAAATATACTCTATAAGTGATGGATATGTATATAGAATTAAAGTAAGCAATGATGGCTATGGCAATGTTTTATATATAAAATTAAATGATAAAAATATAGCTCTATACGCTCATCTTAGTAAATTCAATAAAAAAATCCAAAAAATAGTACACCAAATTCAAACTATGAGAGATTCTTATTCTATCGACCATCTAATTGAACCCGGATTAATTAATGTCAAAAAAGGAGAAATTATAGGATATACTGGAGATACTGGAGGTTTATCTGGTCCTCATCTTCATTTTGAAATACGAGATGAAATTAATCGCCCCATAAATCCCTTAAAAACAAATCTTATAGACTATTTAACAGATAATAAAAATCCTATACCAAAAACAATCGCAATAACACCTCAATCAATAAATACAAAAATTGATGGAAATATATTTATGAAAGAATACGAAGCACATATGATTGACTTTAATAATTATATTATAAAAGATACAATTAATATTGAAGGTGAATTTGGTATATCTGTAAAAGTATTTGATAAAATTGATTTACAGCCTTTTAATTTCGGTATTTACTCGATAGAGTTATTCATTGACAGTCTCTATCATTATGGAATAAAATTTGACAAAACATCATTTGAACAATCAAACCAAATGTATTTAGAAAGAGACTATAACCTTTTATCAAAAAATAAAGGAGAATTCTATCAGTTATTCAAACCAAAACACCAAAATAATTACTTTGTTGACAAAAAATCAAAAAATTCTATTTTAAAAGATAGCGGAATTCATCAATTTCATATAAAAATAACCGACATTAAAAAAAATCAATCAAACTTATATGGAAATTTTATTATCAGGAGTCCTGAAAAAAACGATTACACCTACTATGCTACTAAAAAAAATAACAGCTGGAAAATTGACTTTAATAATGTAAATAAAATATCAACTATTGAACTTTATCTCCAAAATAGAACAAACTTTAATAATACTAAAATCAATCCTGAATTTGAGATACTAAATGATAATTCTATAATTATAAATAATGTTAAAAACCCATATAATGTACTTTATTTTCAATTAAGCACTTTAAAAGGGCCCTTACAAGAAGAATATATATTGTTAGGATCACCTAGTAAAAATATAGACGGTTACTTTTCAATTGATCATAATACTGAAGGAATATCCGCAACATATTTTGAAAATAATTTTTCTGGAAAAACTCCTAATCTTGTTTATACAGTAAATAACAAAGTGTATAAAAGCAATATGTATCGAAAAGATAAAAATTTGCTTAGCTCTAAAAGATTTTCAATAAAAGAATTTTTAAAAATGAATGAGATTAGGATTGAATATGAAGATGATTTATTATTGTCTAAAAAAACTCTAATCGATAAGATGGTAACCTATCCAAATATCTATACTAAAAAAACATTCCAAAATGGGTTAATCACTATAACTCATAACAAAGAAACTTTTTTTGATACTACTTTAATATATATAACTACGCCTCCTATATACATGGAAACTAGTGAATCACTTATAGCTCCTTTTTATATTGGCCCTAATTCAATTCCGTTTAACAAGCCTCTAGAATTTTCAATTAATATATATGATCAAGATTCAACAGATAATCTTGTTATATCAACGTATGACATAGCTAATAAAAAGTGGCTCCCTTTAGCTACTAGAAGAACTAAAAAAAGTCTGATTTCAAATATTCAAAAAGGGTCAATAATTGGTATATTCAAAGATTCCAAAGACCCTGATATTAAAAATATCATTCCAAGGAACGGTGCAACTTACTTAAAAGACGATTTAAATAACTTTGATATTATTGTTGAAGACAACTTCTCTGGTGTTAACCATAAAGATGGAATACATTTCACTCTAAATGGTCAAAAGATTATCACAGGATTTAATCTTTATCAAAATAAAATTATAACAAACGTAAAAGGACACGTAAAAAAAGGTAAGAATGATTATGAATTAATTATTTATGATAATGCAAATAATTCAAATCAAATAAAAGGCCATTTTTTTATAAAATAAACAGTGATGAAACCTGAAAAATTAATCAAATATGCAATAAAAGCTCAAAAAAGGGCTCATGCTAAATATAGTGATTTTCCTGTTGGAGCTGCCATTTTATGTAATAAAGATGTCGTTGTTTTAGGATGCAACATAGAGTCAAAGGCCTATCCTAGTACGATGTGTGCAGAAAGAGTTGCTATATATTCTGCTATATCTATGGGAATATCTGATTTTAAAGCATTGGCAATTGTATCTAATATTGGAGCAAAGCCTTGTGGACCATGCAGGCAAATAATCCATGAATATCTTCATAATATCCCAATATATACATCTAATGGAAAGAAATTAGACGATTATGAAGAATATCGAATTAACGAATTACTTCCACACGCATTTGGATAATGAATAATAAAATTTTTATTGGAATTGCGGGTGGTACAGCATCAGGAAAATCTGCTATAGCAAAACATTTGGTCTCTTATTTCAATTCTAATATATGCGCTATAATAAAAGTTGATTCTTATTATCATGATTTAAAACATCTATCAATGATTAAACGTGAAAAAAACAACTTCGATGATCCGCAATCAATCGATTTCAAGCTTCTATTAAATCATTTAATTGCACTAAAACAAAATAAATCTATTCATGTTCCAATATATGATTATAAAACTCATACTCGTAGCAGTGAATATAATATTATAAAAAATCAAAAAATTATTATTATAGAAGGTTTATTTGCATTTTATGAAGAAAAAATTAAAAATATGTTAAATCTTAAAGCGTTTGTTGATACAAATCAATCTACAAGATTAGAAAGACGCATAAAGAGAGATTTAAAGAAACGAAAAAGAACATATGAGTCGATAATAAAACAATTTAAAACAATGGTAGCACCGATGCACAATCAATATATTGAACCAACTAAATTATATGCAGATTTAATAATTACCAAAGGAGTAAAAAATACTGTTGCTATCAATAAACTTATTTCTAAAATTAAGCATATGCAAAACAACTTAAATAAAATATAATGGCCATATTTCCTAAAAACTCAGGATGGATTGAACTTATTTGTGGACCAATGTTTAGTGGTAAAACAGAAGAATTAATTCGTAGATTAGTTAGAGCACAATTTGCAAAACAAGAAGTTGCTATTTTTAAGCCAAAAACAGATAATAGATATAGTGAAGACTATATTGTATCTCACAATAAAAGAAAAATTAAATCAATTATAGTCGAATCATCTGAAGAAATTTATAAATTTAAAAACAAAGCAGATGTTTTTGGAATTGATGAAGCTCAATTTTTTGATACAAATGTAATTGATGTTTGTAACCAATTAGCAAAATCAGGAAAGAGAGTTGTTATAGCAGGTTTAGATAAGGATTACGCAGCAAAATCATTTGGTCCTATTCAGCAATTAATGGTTGATGCTGAGTATGTTACAAAAGTCAATGCGATATGTATGTCCTGTGGAGACCCTGCAAGCTTCACTCAAAGAATAAGTACAGAGAAAGATTTGGTTGTAGTTGGTGAGACAGATAAATATGAGGCACGTTGCAGGAAGTGTTTTCAATTATAATTAAGGAGAAATAATGGAAAGACTGATTGGGATATTAGGAATATTTACAATACTAGGAATAGCTTTTATTATGTCTAATAATAGAAAGAATATTAATTTAAGAATCGTAATATGGGGGCTAGGTCTTCAATTATTGTTTGGGATTTTTATTCTTATAACTCCATTTGGAAAGCCTATATTTTCATGGTTTGATAAATTAATAAAAAAACTACTGAGCTTCTCAAATGAAGGCAGTGAATTCTTATTTTCTTCATTTATAGATGGAAAAATGAACCCTGCTGTTATAAATTTTGCATTTTCAGTACTACCGACAGTAATATTTTTCTCAGCATTAATGGCAGTATTATATCATATTGGTTTAATGCAAAAAATTATTCGCTTTGTTGCATTAATTATGCAAAAAACAATGAAAACAAGTGGACCTGAGACTACTAGTATCTCTGCAAATATATTTGTTGGTCAAACTGAAGCTCCTCTAGTAATCAAGCCTTTTATATCTAAAATGACGAAATCAGAATTAATGGCAGTTATGACAGGAGGTTTTGCAACAGTAGCGGGTGGTGTAATGGCAATTTATGTAGGTATGCTAGAAAACATACCGGGGATTGCAGGACATTTAATGGCAGCATCAATTATGAGTGCACCTGCTGCCTTAGTAATAGCAAAAATAATGTATCCGGAATCTGACCAAATAGATAGTAATGATAAATTTACTCAACTATCATCTAATTTAAATGAACCTGTAAAAGGCAACGTATTAGAATCTTTAGGCAATGGTGCTACTGATGGTTTGAAATTAGCTGCAAATATTGCTGCTATGCTAATTGCATTTGTTGCTTTAATAGCATTATCAAATTATATATTAAATATCTTTGGAACTTCATTAGAAGATATCTTTGGATATCTTTTTATGCCATTAGCATTTTTAATGGGTGCTCCATGGTCGGAATCACATATATTAGGCAGCCTATTAGGACAAAAAATTGTTTTAACAGAATTAATAGCATATATGAATCTTGCTGATATTCAAGCAGGAACAAATCCAGTATCTGATAAAACTTCAATATTAGCAAGTTATGCTCTCTGTGGCTTTGCAAACTTTGCTTCAATTGGAATACAATTAGGCGGCATAGGATCAATTGCTCCAGAAAGAAAAAAAGATTTGGCGAAACTTGTAACTAAAGCAATGTTTGGTGGTGCTTTAGCATCATGGCTAACTGCAACAATAGCTGGAATATTAATTTAAAAAGGATTATATGAGAATTTTATTATTAGGTCCTCCTGGTGGAGGTAAAGGAACACAAGCAAAATATCTGGAAAATAAATTTAATATACCTCAAATATCAACTGGAGATATGTTAAGAGAAAATGTCAAAAATAATACCTCATTAGGTCTAGAAGCCAAAATATATATGACTAAAGGTGAGCTTGTTCCAGACATAGTGATTCTTAATATGATGAAAGATAGAATTAAAAATAATGATTGTAAATCAGGATATATTCTAGATGGATTCCCAAGAACAATTCCACAAGCTGAAGGATTAACAAAAATGCTCAATGTATTAAACCAAAATCTAGATAAAGCTATATTATTAAAGGTAGATGATGAAACAATCGTAAACAGAATGTCTGGAAGACGAGTTCATCCATCCTCAGGCAGAGTATATCATGTTTTATATAATCCCCCTAAAATAGAAAATAAAGATGATTTGACTGGAGAAACATTAATAACAAGACCTGATGATGAAGAACACACTGTTAGAAACAGATTAAAGGTATATCACAATCAAACTTATCCACTCATTGATTATTATTCTAAACTTAACATATTAATTTCAATTGATGCTCATGGTAGTATTGAACATATTAGTGATAAAATTAATATAGCTCTAAAAAATGTATAAACTAGCTATCACTGGAGGAATTGGTGCAGGGAAAACAACTGCAAGTGAATATCTAAACTCAAAAAGTGATTCCATATACCTATTTAATGCTGATAAAGAATCAAAAAAATTATTAAAAAGAAGCCTATTATTGCAAAATAAAATTATCACCGCATTTGGATCAAATGTTACATACAAAAACAAATTAGATATTAAGAAATTAGCTGAAGTTGCATTCTCAAGTAAAATTGATCAAGAAATATTAAATGGTATTATGTGGGCCGAGGTATTTATTCTAATAAATAAAAAAATAGATAAATGCAAGAAAGATAAAAAATCACTTTTCATATTAGATGCTGCTATGATTTTTGAAGCTAAACTAACATATTTATTTGATTATACTTTAGTTATCACTGCAACAAAAAAAACCAGATTAGACAGAGCTATAAAAAGACATAATATTCCACTAGAACAAATTAAAAATAGAATGTCTCTACAATTAAGTGATAAGAAAAAAGTAGAATTGTCAGACTACAGTATAATAAATAATGATTCAATTGAATCATTATTTATCAAAATAGATAATTTTTACAATAAAATAATAAGTAAGTAACAAGTCTTATTTAACCAATACTATTTTTTGTTTACTTGAAAAATTCTCAGTATCCATTTTAATAATATATATACCGCTTGCAGATAATCCTGCATTCCATTCTATACTATAACTACCTGCATATTGAAACTCATCAATAAGTGTTTCTAGCTTCCTGCCTACCAAATCATATATAGCAATTGATACCTTAGATTCATAAGGTACTTTATACTCTATGTGTGTTATGGGATTAAAAGGATTCGGATAGGCAGGAGCCATACTAAATTCATTCGGAATCATACTATTATTTTTCTCTATTAAAAAAGTACTTAAATTCATCCATAATGGAAACGAACCCTGTATATTTATAACTTGACCTAAATTATTATATACTTTAAAACTAGGACTATCATTTAATTCACAATAGCCTAAAGTTGCATCTGAGTTATCATAGCCCATAACTGGTACATCCGTATAAGAGCCTTCCCATCTTGCAGAACCAACTAATCGATTACCATTAAAAGCTAAAATCCAGTCACCTTTTTGAATTTTATAACCTTCTACTTCAACATCATCAAAAAAGTAAAATGCTTGTTTTGAGGATTGATTAAACTTAAACTCATCAGGCGTTTTATATTTGTTAATAATATTACTTTTTCTATTTGATGAAATATTTTGATCTTCGATTTCCCAACTAAAATCTATATTGTCTAACGATGAATTTTTCACCCAATATCCTTTTAAATTTCTAAACCCTGTATTAGCTAAACTACCTACCCATCCTGATTGAAGCTTTATTGCAGCCATTCCTTCTGTAATAATATCTGTAACTTGGTCTTCCATATAATCAGGGAAAGCTTGACCTAAAGAAGCTCCATCATCACCAATATATGATATAAGATTCCAACCTTCATGTAAATTATAAACTAAATCTTTATTAGTAGGTAACGCTTCAACTTGTAAATTTTCTGATTCACTTTTTATGCTAATCCAATAACCTTTATCCGCTTCAAAATTTGTCAAGCTACCTTCCCACCCAAATCCTGGTAAATTAGCCATAGCTAAAGACTCCGTAATCACTTTATCAACATTACTCACTATAGGCGAAAGCACAGAAGGCACATATGAATCATCTGGTATACCTAAAAAGCTAATTAAATTCATATCTTCATGAAAATCAAAGTTCATTGTTATATAATCAGATAAAGGCTCTACATTAATAGTGAAATATTGTAGTGAAGGAGCAGCAAAATTTTCTCCTCCATCAAAAACTTTTAAAGTTATAGGTCCAAAAATACCATATATATCTGGAGTCCACGTAAGTAACCCATTTGAGAAATCTATATTCATGCCATCAGGAGCATTAACAAGCTGATATGTAAATTGTGTGTCATCTACATCATAAACCTGTATTTGGTATTCATACAAACTTCCTTGTAATCCAGTTACTATGGGCTCTGAAATTATACTAGGTGGATCATTAATTGGAGCTACAGATATAGCATAACTTTGAGAATCAAACAATGAATCTTCTTCATTATCATATACATATACTGTAAAAAATCCTGATGTAAGCACTCCTTCTAACGGAATCCAAGTTAAAATACCTTGTTCAGTAATTTGCATATTATCAGGTGCGTTTAACAAATTAAATGTATATTCATCACTATCTACATCACTAACACTGATTTCATAAATATAAACTTCATCTTCTATTGCATTTAAACTAGGCTCAGAAGTTATCTCAGGAGGATCATTAACTGGATTAACATTAATTTCAAATTCTTGAACAGATGGATAATCTATGCTTGATATAGGATTTTCTGTATCCCAAACAACCACAGAAACAAAACCTGAAGAAAGCACTCCCTCATCAGGTATCCATTTAATGATACCTGTATTAGAGTCTATCTCCATACCTTCTGGACTCATTAAAAAATTAAAATAAAAGGCTTCAGAATCTGGATCATAAATCTCAATATCATAAATATATTCTTGTTGCTCATATCCTAATGTTAATGGCTCAGATATAATAATAGGACGATCATTTACGGGTAAAACATCTACTAAAAATGATTTATCATCTATCAAATTATTAGAATCACTTACGCTAGCATTTACAGTTAATTGACCATACCAATTCTCAAAAGGCGTAATTGATATAATATTATCATCAATAGATATATCAGCATTCTGATTATCTGAAAGATACGCATTGTAATACAATGAATCTCCATCTATATCTTCAGCAGAAAGTTCAACCTGCAAACTAGAATCTTCATTTAATGTTTGATTTTCTATATCATATAATACTGGTGGATCATTTAAAGGTAACACTTCAAGATTAAAAATAGTTGAATCTGAAAATTCTGCATCACTTACTTCAACTGTAATTTGAATATTACCATTATAATCTTCTTCAGGAATAATAGTTAATAAATTTCCAAAAACTACAATACTACTTTCAATATCTGAATATGCACTAAAACTTATAATATCTTCATCAACATCAAAGCCAGAAAGACTGATTGTAAAATTAGAATCCTCATTTACTTGTTGATTATTTATTAAATCTATTGATGGAGAATCGTTAACAGGAACTACACTAATAAGAAAATCCGTATAATTACTAAATTCACCATCACTAACACCAACAATAACACTTATATCATCATTAGAATCAAGCTCTGGGATAACACTAAGCAAACTTCCATCTATAACTATCTGAGCATTATCACTAAAAGCTTCAAAAGTTAAATCATCACCATCAATATCAGTTGCTGAAAGATTAATATTTAAGATAGTGTCTTCTTGAATAGATTGTGGTTCAATATTAATTATTTGAGGTGGATCATTAGTTCCTTTCACTGATACCAATACATTTGCTTCATTTGAATAAAATTCTTGATCAAATACATTAAATGTAAATGAGTCTTGACCGGTAAAATTTATATTAGGTGTATAAAGAAAACTCTGCCCAATAATTGATACACTTCCATTTGAAGGCCCAGATAGAATTGAAACACTTATTTGACTATTGTCATTATCAATATCAGAAAAAGCTGCTTGAATAAGCTGCCCTATATCTTCTTCAACATCAAACTCCAAATCACTGGCAACAGGAGAATCATTACTCTCAATAACAGTTATATTGAAACTCTCAGAAATAGAAAGCCGTCTACTTCTATCGTCTGCAATAATTGTAACTTCAAAAGGCCCACCACTCTTATTTGCTTCAGATATTATAATTATTTCATTTTGATTTAATCTGACGTCAATTATTTCATTATCTTCAAATAATAAACTATATTCCAAATTGTCCTGATCAATATCACTAAAAACATTAGATATATCTAATACATAATCCTCGAAATCTTCAACTAAGTTTAAATCAGATATAGAATTCTGAATTTGGGGAGCATCATTAACTGGAACAACAAATATTATAAAATTTTCGATATCTGTTAAAGAGCCATCACTAACAGAAACTGTCACTTCAACCTCACCATTAAAATTATTTGAAAAAGGAATTGTTAATAAGTTACTTGATAATGACCAATCTTGATTTGATGGATTAATATCTTGTAAATCATAAGATAAAACATCTTGGTCAATATCAGTTGCTTTAATCTCATATACAAAATTTGAATCTTCATTTATAAATTGATTATCAATTATTTCAATTAAAGGAGAATCATTCGATTGCTCAATCGTTAATTTAACTTCTGCTTCCAATGATATGTCAGTACCATCTGAGGCTATATAAGTAAACGTATCTTGACCATTATAATCTGAATTAGGGGTATATGCAAAAGCCCAATTTAGTAAAGTTACTGTACCATTTTGCGGCTCCTCAGCAATACTAAAAGTAAGCTCATTTAATTCAACATCAGTTCCTTGAGGAAAAATACTAACAATACCATCTTCAATCACATTGTAATTTAAATCTTCTACTAATGGAATATCATTAATCGATTGTATATTGACCTGGAAAGTATCATCTACAGTACCACCCTGTCCATCATCAGCAGTAATAGTGATATTCCCTAAACCAAAATAATCTTGTGAACCATAAATGCTTAGTAGATTGTTATTAATTTCAGTTTTAATATTGTCATTATCTGAAACTACAGAAAAACTAATAGCATCAAAATCTACGTCATTAGCTTTTAAAGTTATTAATATAGACTCATCTTCATTCAAATCAATATCATCTAAACTATCTATAACAGGTATATCATTTACTGGTTGAACGTCAACATTAAAAAGCTGAGACACACTTACATCACCATTTAATTCTGATGCCGTGACAGTTATAGTAGAAATACCACTATAATTTAAAGGTGGTATTATTGTTATATTCGGTTCACTCAAAGCCCCCTCAGTACTTACATTTTCTATTTCAAAATCAAACCCTCCTACTGATGAAGACACACTAATATCTAAGCTATGATCAATATCAAAACAACTAATCGACTGAACAAGAGAATCATCCTCATTTATTGTTTGATCAGAAATATTATCAATTGAAGGTGGATCATTAACAGCAGAAACAGTAATAGAAATTATTCCTTCTTCAGATTCCTGATTAGAATTGTTTGGATTTGTTATTTTGTACCTAATTTCATCATCACCGTAAAAATTTGAATTTGGAGTATAAATTACAGTCCACTGAGCTACTTGATTTGTAGAACTTTGTACAAATAATGGATTCGAAATTGATCCATTATTTGGAAGATGCGTAATTTCTACTTGCTCTGTTCCATCTTGAGGAAAACCCATTATATCAAATCCAATTACACTAATATTATTCTGAGTATCCTCCATAATTGAAACATTGTCATCTAAAGCGCTTGGAGCTGAACGAGAATCTAATCTAGAATCATCTAGAATAAATGTAATAATTTCAACTGAAGACTCTGATAAATTATCTTTGACTTTATATATTACATAGTCAGCTGCTAAAGCTGGATCTGATGCAACATATCTATAATATTGTTCGTCTGAATCTCCTATTTTTAAAATACTCCCACCCATTACCGATACGAATTCAATATCTGAATCTGAAGGAGGGACAGTGTTAAAATTTAATATATCACCATCTGCATCAGATATATATTCAGATAAATTAAATGTTACAGTATCAAAATTAACATCTAAAGATATTGATGTTGCCTCCGGTATATCATTAACCGATAATACATCAAAAGAAACCGTAGCTGTATTTGATTCATTATAAGAATCAGATGCAACAAAACTAAAAGAATCATTGCCATAAAAATTTGAATTTGGGGTATAGATTAGCAATGGAGGTGTTCCAGATATTGTTCCATTACTACTGTCATAAAATAATTGATACGTTAAATCATCATTCTCAGCATCAAATGATAACAAGGTAAACTCTATTGAACTATCTTCATTTAAAACTAAATCTAAATCATTTGAAAATGGTGGTTGGTTAGATTCTTCGACTTGAAGTAGATACTCAATGCTAGTTGATGTTTCTGAATCAGATAAATTTAAAATTACTAGAGAATTTCCACCACTATTAAAAGTTGGTGTTCCAGAAAGATAGTTATCAGACAATTCAAGCCATCCTAAACTATTGCTTATAGAAATTGTAAGATCATCTAAATCATTATCTATATCGTTAAATTCTATGATTTGTGAGTATTCAGCATTCTCCAAAGCTATATTTAAACTAGAAGTAACAAAATAAGGTGCATCATTTACTGGAAGAACGGTTATGGATACTGTTTCACTATCATTTAAAGAACCATCTGAAACTGATACCCATAAATCAATAGTTCCATTAAAA
>PAHI01000022.1 GCA_002705575.1 Fidelibacterota bacterium
GGCAATAACTTGGTTGCATTCCCTTGCAAAGACCCAGTAAGTGTAAATACAGCTCTTCCCGACCTTGCACAATCTGAGATTGAGTCAATCATTGGAGCAGGTGATGCTGCCATTAATATTAATGGTCAATTTCAAGGCAGTTTATCCAACTTTACTCCTGGTAAAGGATATTGGTTTAAATCTGAATCTTCTTTTTGTTTTAACTATTCCTGCGCCGAATAATGAATAAACTCTTTCCCATAGTATTGGCTTTATTATTCTTTTTTGCTCTTGGTTGGATTATTTGGGATAAATGTAAAACTTTAGTAGAAATGAGAGATGATACCTACTGGGATAAAAATAATTAACATTTAATTTGATAGTTCTTTTGAACTTTTGATAAGGAACACAGACCCCCACATTTTTTTCTATTTTATATACTCCATTTTAAATGATACATTAATACATGTCAAATATCATATTATATTTATCAAAATTCACAATCTATCTAATGTCTTTATTTTATGTTAATATTGGAATAAAACATTTTACTGATCCTTATTGGTTTATGAATATAATGCCACCCTATTTAAATTTTGCTAGCTTAGAATTGATTTATATAAGTGGATTTTTTGAAGTTTTGTTTGGAATTATGCTACTATTTTCTAAATATCGAAAAATTGCAGCCTATGGCATAATTTTACTACTTATAGCTGTATACCCAGCAAACATCTATCTTGCTTTCAATTCAGAAGCTCAAAACTTAATTGGAATAAGTGCATTCAAAGCTAGTTGGCTAAGACTACCTCTTCAATTTATTTTTATCGGTATAGCTTATTTACATGCTCAAATAAAGTAAATATGAAACCTAATAATGAACAAATTAATCTTGATATAGATTCAGATAACTCAGGTGCAACATTTTCAAAATGTAGAAACCATCGCTATCTGCTTTGGAGAAAATGGAACACCTCTCTTCCTAATATTATGTTCATCGGCCTAAACCCATCAACTGCTAATGAGTATGTAAATGACCCAACAATAATCCGATGTATTAAATTTAGTAAAAATTGGGGTTTTGGAAGTCTTTATATGGTAAACTTATTTTCTATAAGAACACCTCACCCTTCTGATTTAGAAAAAAAAACTGACATAGTTGGTAAAAAAAATGATTACTGGATTTTAAAAACATCTAAAAAAGTAAGTAAATCTATTGCATGTTGGGGTAATTATGGATCACTGAATGATAGAGACTTAGAAGTTAAAAAACTAATTAGAAACCTATTCTATCTTAAACTAAATAAATCAGGCCAACCAGCTCATCCCCTATATCTCAAATCACATATTGAGCCTTTTCCTTATAAATAAAAAAGTAATCTTTAATGCTATAGACTTTAATATCATTATCTATTATATTTATTTGTATGATTATTTAAATTTTAGGAGATTTATATGAATAGATTTATTCTAGCTTTGTTTTCATCATGCTTACTATTATCTAATATTGAGTTTAATAATGGACCATATGGTGAAGAATATTTTGATATTGCTGCACCATTTACAGTTCAAGATTTAAATAGTCCTCCAAAAGGTGATATAAACAATGATTTTATTTTAAATATTCAAGATATAATATTCATTCTTCAATATATATTAGGAATAAATCAGGATATTGACTGGTTTAATGATGGTGATATCAATGATGACAATTTCATAGATGTAAATGATATTATTATAATGGTAGATTCTATAATAAATGGATACACTTCTGATTGGGTTTTTTCAGATGAATGGAATGGCAATGAATCTTATATATTTTTTAATTACACTAATTCAAGTAGCAGCTTAATTGCTTCAAATAATAAGGAAGAATTACTAAGTAAGTCTCCTATGAATGTTCATTATTTTTTTATATCAGATAGATCTTCTTATATGAATGATATTAATAATCTAAAATCTATTTTTGATACAATTTTATCTGATATGCCTGTAGAGCTTCAAAATCACTGGCAAAAACATCTACATTTCATTCCTGTAAAAACGTCTAATTTACCAGGAGCATATAATTGGCTTAAGAATGTTTTATATGGAGAAGATACTATTGCAATAGATAGATTTCAAAGAATACGAGAAACTGGAAGTTTTTCTGACCCAGTAAACTTTGTAGGTAGAAATATAGATTATTTAGCATATGAAGCTATTTATTTTAATTCTGAATTTGACAACCTTTATGAGCCTGATAAAGATTACGATGAAATCACTATTTTTGAACGTGAATTATATTCGGGATGGTGGAATGCTTCTATATCTAAAAACGTTAATTTTCCATCAAATGATGAGCTTTTAAATTACGCAGGGATGTCTGTTGAGTTGTTAAGAGGTTGCCCAGATTGCGGTTTATTTGATGCAGGAGCTACTCAAATTGAATGTGGAGATGTGATAAATTATAGTGATTCAGGATGCGATGATTACGATCGTATAGCTAGATTGTATATATGTGACTCAAATGGAGAAAACTGTTATGAATCTGCTCGATGGATTACTCCTTTTGCAAGACAGCCCCATCATTTAACAGATATATCTCCTCTTTTACCACTACTAATACCAGGAGGTGATAAAGTTATTAAATTTCAAGAATCTGGCTGGCCAAACAGTTTATTAACATTGAAATTCAGATTTTATAAAGACTCAAATATCTCTTCAAAACCTAAGGAAATATTTCCTATATGGAATGGTACCGTTTTATTTGATTCTAATTATGGTGATAATCGTCCAGCAACTATTTTTAATGTTCCTGAGAATGCTACAAAAGTAGAATTTGTATCATATATTACTGGACATGGCTGGGGTAATAGCACTTGCTATAATTGTGCAGAATTTTGTAATTCTAGACATATATTTTCTATTAATGGAGGTGTTTTTGAATTTGATAAAGATTTTCCTGAAGCCTCTTTAGAAGCTCATTGTATGTCCTTAGATATGATTTCAGAAGGAACCATACCTAATCAATATGGGACTTGGGGATATGGAAGAGCAGGCTGGTGTCCTGGCTTGGATGTCGATCCCATCATTAAAGATATTACTAATTATTTAGAAATTGGCGATGAAAATATTATAGACTATGATGCATGTAGGGTTTCTGGGGCAAGTTGTGTTACTCCTCCAAGCTGCGGAACCTGTGGCTACTGTCCAGAAATAGCAATGTCTTCATATATTGTTATTTACTACTAAAACTAAACCATAATACTGTACTTGATGCAAGCAAGACTATCGATCCTAATTGATGAAGTACTGCTATATAAATATTTACAGATGTTAGCACTGTAAGAACACCTAAAAGAAACTGAAATAAAAACATAGTTAATATTATTTTAAAAAATAATATTTGATAAATACTGCTTTTTAAATATACTTTTTTAAAGCTAAATAGAATATACAAAAGAATTAATAATGGCATCCAACGATGAGCAAAGTTCAAAAAATGAGGATTAGAAAAATCAAAAAAAGTAGCATTATAGGGATAGAATTCTCCATTTATCAAAGGATACCTGTTTGAAATCATACCACCATCTAAACCTGCTAAAAGTGCACCTAATATTATCTGTGCAAACACAAGAAAATAAATCAATCTAGTATAATTAAAATCAAATACTTGAATAGATTTTAAATGAATGAATTTTAATCTCAGATACTGCCATAAAGTGTACGAAAATGTGATAAAAGCTAGGGTTAAATGTAAAGTTAACCAATAATGAGAAACACCTACACCATTAAATGTTTTTTCATTTAATCCGCTTTTAACCATAGCCCAACCTATAATTCCCTGCAATATCACCAGCATCAAAATAAAAAAATATTCTTTTTTTTGCTTAATACTGAAAATTCCTTTAATAGTAAATACTGTGTATGGGATTAAAACTATTAAGCCTATTATTCTACCTATTATTCTATGAATATATTCCCACCAAAATATTGCCTTGAAATCAGATAATTCCATATATGAATTTTTAATTTTAAATTCTGGAAAATTCTGATATTCTAAAAATAATTTTTCCCAAGCACTTTTTGAAGTTGGAGGAATTATACCTTTTATTGGCTCCCAGTCTACCATTGATAAACCAGAATCTGTCAATCTAGTTATTCCGCCAACAGCAACTATTAAAACAATCGATATCAGTATAACTAAAAGCCATCTTGATATTACCAAATTATGAGACATATTTAAGAAAAGATTATAAGAATAACAAGTAGGGGCAAATATATAATAGAGTAATAGAATACTCTTTTGGCATTTACAATAGAAATATCACTCAACATTCTAATTGACAAATAAATAAATATAAGCCCTAACAGCAATGTTCCTATTGCATAAAAAATATTTGCATATTTAATAACATATAGGCCTAAACTGATACACGTTAGAGCAATAGTAAAAAAAATCATATATATATTTGTAATTTTACTATTTGGATAAACTGACGGCAGCATCTTCAGGCCACCTCTTGAATAATCATCTGAATATATAATTGCAATTGCTAAAAAGTGAGGTATTTGCCAACATGCTAATACTCCAAATAAAATCCAAGCAGGAGAGCCAATACCATCAGTTGCAGCAATCCATCCACCAATTGGAGGCATAGCACCAGGGATTGAACCAATCAACGTATTAAGGGTAGTAATTCTTTTTAAAGGAGTATAGATAAAAACATATGTTATATATGTAAAGCAGGATAACAATGCTACTTTAGAACCTATAAAAAACATTAAATATAAAGAAGATACTACAAGTAAAACCATGCCAAAAATATATGCATTTATTGGCCTTATTTTATTCAATGGTAAAGGCCTATTCTTTGTTCTATTCATTTTACTATCAACATCAATTTCGAAATACTGATTAAAAACACATGCACCTGAGCATGACAAGAACATGCCAAATAATAAATGAAATAAAGTAACCCATTCACTTAACTGATTCATATGAGATTCTAAGCTTCTAAGGCCTAAATAATAGCCTAAATAAGCTGTAACTATAATTAAAAGACCAATTCTTGGTTTAGTTAGCTCTAGATAATTAAGCATGTTTGTTTTATTTTTTTTAAAAGACATTATTCGCTCAATAAAGAATACAATTTATTAATTAACTGGTCTGTTTCACTGCCTTCAGGAAAATACTTATTGATATAATTAAAATTTTTATCCATTAGATATAAATTAGGCAAATGATCTGCAGGCGAAGAAAGCTTTCTATTTGAATATAATTTATTTTTCATTAATCTTTCAATTTCAGAAACTTCACCTTTTAAAACATCCCAATCGTACTGGTTTGAACTCATATAATTTAAAAGTAATTCATCTGTATCATAATCTGGATCAACATTAATTGAAACTATATTAATATTATCTTTAAACTTATAGCTAAGCTTTGCTAATTCTAAGTTAATCATAGGACAAATACTAGGGCATCTGGTAAAAGTGAAGGCTAAAATTGTATACTTACCTTTATACTTTTCCAACGACTCATTATTACCATTATTATAAAAAATATATTGATTACTAGAGGAACTAATATCCTTACTAGTAGTATTAGTTAAAAAAATTATCACACCAAAAAAGACTGCAATGAAAAATATTAAGAAATTATTAAACCTCAATAATCTTTACCTTTATTATGAACTTCATCACTTTGGTCATAGCTATGATCATCGTGATGATCTACGTGGATTTTTTCTAAACCATTCAAATCCTGATAGCTTTCGTATGGATAAACTCCCTCAATATCATATATCTCTTTACGATAATTAATATCTATTAATGTAAATACTATAAATATTATTAGAAAAATTACTGAGGAAATAAAAAATATCAGGTTAGTTTTATTATCATAATATAAATGCATAAAAAACAACAAGACTAATGTTGCTTTTAAAATTGCTACAAACATGGCTAAAACTATATTAAATGAGCCTAAATCAACATATGTAACTAAAACCGTAAGGGCCGTTAGGACCATCAATGCAGAAAACACAAGAAAATATGTTTGCAAAGGTATAATATGATGTTTTTTTGATGTCATATAATCAACCGTCAAATTAAATACAGAAGTGGAAATAAAAAAATCCAAATCAAATCTACTAAATGCCAGAATAAACCAGTTACTTCAATAGGTGTATAGTACTGATTACTATACTTGCCTTTAAAAGTGTTATACATCATCCAAGAGATAACTATCATTCCTCCAATGATGTGAATTGCATGAAGACCTGTCATCATAAAATAAACACTAAAAAATGCCCCAGGATTTGTTATTTCAGTCCCTATAATATTTTCAACTTCATTTGAAAAATAAAATTTAGATGGTAGCTGACCTACATGAAACTTATGAGTATACTCAAAATACTTAATAACCATAAAAACTGCAGCAAGTATAAGTGTTAAGGCTAACATTTGAATAGTACGAGCTTTATTGTTATTTTGAATAAAATATATTGATAACGCCATTGTCAAAGAACTAGTTATCAATACTATCGTATTAATTAAACCTAGCTCCATATTTAGAAGTTCTCCACAAGCTTTAAAAGTTTCAGGGAAATTATTTCTCAAAATAGCATAGGCACAGAAAAGGCCTGCAAAAGTAAGAACTTCAGTCACTAAAAATGCCCACATACCTAGCTTAGCAGATTCGTGTTGCTGCTCTTTATTAGCAAAATGGTGTTGTAAATATGTTGTATGATTACTCGACATAATTATTCATCTATAGTTTTTTGTTTAATAACTTTATCATAATCATATGGACCATGCTCAAAAACAGGCTCTTTTAAAAAGTTGTGAGGGGGAACAGGCGAAGGGACTTCCCACTCCATAGTTAGACTTCCCCATGGATTGGATCCAGCAACTTTTCCTTTTGAAACTGACCTTATTAAATAATACGCTATCAAAATAAACCCAATCACTAAAACCCAGGTTCCATATGTCGACAATGAATGATAAAATTCAAATAGCTCTCTTTTTTCAAATGGTACACCTTGAGCACTTTCAGCATATTGGGCATATCTTCTAGGCATTCCTAAAGAACCTAATATAAACTGAGGGAAGAAAGTTAAATTAAATCCAACAAACACTAACAAAGCAGCAATTTTTGCCTGAAACTCATTATAGAGTCTTCCCCATATTTTAGGCCACCAGTAATGAACTGCACCTAAGAAAGCAACTACTGTACCCCCCATCATAACGTAATGAAAATGCGCAACAACAAAATAAGTATCAGTAAGATGGATATCTACAGATAGAGCACCTAAGAAAATTCCAGTAAGTCCTCCAATAGTAAAGGTTATTAAAAACATTAAAGCATATAGCATTGGAGATTTTAATGAAATGTTACCTTTATATAATGTGGCCAACCAGCTAAATACTTTAATTCCAGTAGGAACACCTACAAAAAATGTAATAAAAGAAAAAACTAAAGAAGCATATGCAGACTGAGTAGAAACAAACATATGATGCCCCCATACCAAAAAACCTAAAAAAGCTATTGCCATAGACGACCCTGCTATAAATTTATATCCAAATATTTTCTTCTTTGAAAATGTTGAAATAAGCTCACTTATCACCCCAAGGCCAGGAACAATCATTATATAGACAGCAGGATGAGAATAAAACCAAAAGAAATGCTGAAAAAGAACAGGATCTCCACCTAAAGCAGGGTCAAAAATTCCTATACCAACTGCTCTTTCCATAATTAATAAAAGCAACGTTATAGCAATCACTGGAGTCGCTAAAACCTGTATCAATGCTGTTGCGTACAAACCCCAAACAAAAAGTGGTAATTTACCCCAAGTCATACCTTTCATTCGCATATTGTGTATTGTAACTATAAAGTTTATACCTGTAAAAATCGAAGAAAATCCTAAAATAAAAGCAGCCATAGTCATACTGAAAACTGCACTATTTGTTGTAGTACTATAAGGAGTATAAAATGTCCATCCTGTATCTGCGCCACCAGAAACAATAGAATATATACCGAAAGCTGAGCCCGCTAAGTAAACATACCAGCTGGCCAGATTAAGTCTCGGAAAGGCAACATCTTTTGCCCCAATCATTATTGGAAGCATTATATTGCCTAATGCAGCAGGGATAGACGGAATAATAAACATGAAAACCATAACAGCCCCATGAAGAGTCATTAAAACATTGTACGAATGCTCACTCATTTCGGCCTCAGCAGACATAAGTTCATATCTCATAAAAACTGCTGTAAAACCGGCCAGAATAAAAAACCCAAAAATTGCAAACAGATACATCAAGCCTATTCTTTTATGATCTAATGTATAAATCCACGACTTAATTCCCTCTGGGTACCTTAGATAATTTTCTTTAAAGTATTCTTTCATATATTTCCTATTTTAACGTTTTAATAAATTCAATCAAAGCATCAATGTCCGTTTTTGATAAATCAACATAATCTTTTGGCATCAAATTATTGTAACCTTTTACAATCTTTAAAGCAGGATACCTTATTGACTCCTCAATATAATTTTCATCTACAATTTCTGGACCAGCATTAACATGCTCGACTCTAGTCCCCCATAATTTAGCAAAAGAAGGGCCCTGTATAACTTCATTTTCAATAGATGAATGACATGTATTGCACGCTAGCTCCTTATATAAATATTCACCAAGCTGAGCACCTGTATATGTCAAACTTTGATTGTATAATTCTATCCTACCTTTAAACCAATCATCATAATCATTTTTGCTCATAACAATAACTTTACCATTCATACCAGAATGACCTGCTCCGCAATATTCAGTACAATAATAATCATATACGCCTTGATTATTTGCCACAAACCACATTTGTGAATACCTATGAGGACTAACATCACTTTTAACTCTAAAATCTGGAATAAATAAGCCATGTAGAAAACTTGTTTTTTCAGCTGACATAACTAACTTTATAGGCTCTCCAATTGGTACTACAAGAGTATCCTTAACACCAAACATTTTATTTTCAAATCGATAATTAAAGCTAAATTGATAATTCTTAGCTTTAACATTAATTTCAGTTGCATCTACAGGCCAAATACGCATTTTAAGAAATGATCTTGCACCCCAAAAGAATACTATAACTATAAGAATAGTAGGAATAAGCGTCCAAAAGAACTCTAGCTTTGAGTCATGAGATACTTGAGGCTCTAATTTATCTCTGACACTTTCATTTCTATATTTTACACAAAACAAAATTATAGCAAAAACAACAATAGCAAAGATTACAGTACTTGCCCATAGAATAAAATAAAATAAAGGGTCTACTTCAGCATGAAAATTTGAAGCAGGACTAGGTAACCAAACACTATTTTTTATATCACTCATATCTATTTTTTATTTTTATTTTGCAAAATATTAAACCCTACACCAAAAAACATAAACGAAACGAAAAACAAACTTGCATACCTTAGAAAATTAAATGCTCTTTGAGGATTTTTATTTTCTATATCAGCTTGCAAGCAAGTAAATGTATAGAAATCATCAAAATTCATTCTAGAAACATTCATATTTGCTGATAATAGCTTATCTTTAAAATCAGGCCCAATAGAGCCAAACTGCAATCCATCAGTAATAAGCCCTTTATCTGAAACTATATATACAAAAGCTGGATGAAAATACTCACCACTTTTTTTATCATATCTATATTCAAAACCAATATCATTCGTCAAGTCAATCATATCTTGCTCATCTGCGATTAAAAAATTAAAAGAATTTTGCACATTGTTACTGTTATTGTTTTTATAATATCGATTAAAATAGAGCTTTTCATTTAAATCGGCATCAACATATGTTTCTTGTGGACTAATGCTTAGCATAATAATATCAAAATCAACCCCAACGTCATAATTTGTTTTAGACACTTGACTAAAAAAATTATCTCTTACAGAATTACATAACATTGGGCAATTATAATACCCAATAAATAGAATTTTTGGCCTATTATTGCCAAAAAAAGACGAAAAATCCTTAATTCCATCAGCATGTTTTATTTTCAATTCTAAAGGTAGCTGTAGTCCAAATGGATTCTTAACACTAATCCCATCAAAAGCATCCGGATTATTATAGCCACCAAATTCATTTGACATATCACATGAAAAGATCGTAAAAAACAGTATAATATAAATCACTTTATTAATTACCATAACCTTCCAAAACCTTTTTCATTGATTCTTCTAAATCATATTCTTTAATTTTTTTGTTCTCAATTTCATCATATTCATTCCAAATTTTTGAAGGAGCTTCTAAGTATTGATTATTCATAATATTCTGCTTTTCAAAAACAAAATAATAATAAACAAAGACAAGAGAGGATATTATTAATAGTATAAAAATAAAAATTACTGGGAAAACTGCCTTTGCATCAATATTTTCACTCTCTATATTTGTAACATCAAAATCCATTATGACTCCTCATTTGTTATAGATTGATCAAAAGCTGAATCATTATATGGAACTATAGGAAATTTTTTAAATAGACTCCAATATATAGCCATAAACAATCCGCCCATAGCTAATAATAATGAAAAATCTGTCCAAGAAATAACAGAAAGCAAGCCAAGACTTTCATATGATATATAGCCATGCTTATCTCTAAAATAATTAGGCATAACCATCCAATACAAATCAAGCCAATGCATTATAAGCATGAGAGTTCCCATTGCTGTTAAAACCGATTTATTTCTTTTTATTTTATTAAAGATAAGTAGACTAAAAGGTATTACAAAATGGCCAAAAATTAAAACTAAACTAACATACTTAAAAGGTCCTGTCCATCTCTGTATAAACCAATTAATCTCTTCAGGTAAATTAGCATACCATATAATATAATATTGAAATCCTGCGATATATGCCCAAAAAACAGTAAATGTAAATGCTATTTTACCAAGATTGGCATAATGTTTTTCATTAATTTCATCAATAAGAATCAAATTCCTTCTTAAATAAATAGAAATTAGTATCATTAAGGCAATACATCCATAATATGAACCTGCAAATATATAAATACCAAACATTGTTGAAAACCATGTAGGATCAAGAGACATAATCATATCAAAACCAAAAAATGATCCCGTAATGGCAAAAAGAAACATCCCTACTGCACTTATTTTCTTCAACTTTTCTTTATCTTTATTTTTTTCTTGCTTAATAGACCCGTAATAAAGCCTAAAAGCAAGTAAAAACCATACTAGGAAGTAAATACTTAACCGTAAAAAGAAAAATCCTTTATTCAAGTAAGCTTTTTTAGCAATCATAGTTGGATGATATTCCCAGAAATTTAATTCATGATTGTCATGGTTATGCTCATAGCTATCATGATTATATTGATCAGAATGAATATCTTTTAACTTTAGATTAGAATAATGCTCACCATTAACTTCAATAGGGTCAGTCCATACATACAAATAATCAATTTTAAACATTATAGGCAAAGATAGTATTGCTATTAATGGAATTAATATCATCAAATTTTCAGCAAACCTCCTTATAGGTATACTCCAGTCTGCACCAAACATATGATGAGCTAACACAAAAAACAAACCTCCTAAAGATAGCGTTGCAAAAAATAAATAAGCCACTAAATACGAATGAAAAAATCTAGGGTCATTATAAAAACCTATAATTGATAAGCCAACACCAATAAATGAAATAAAAAGGGACTTTTTAACTAATGATTTTGTGTTCAACCTATACGTTTTATGATTATACAGCATTATTTATTCGTCCTTTCATTTTTCCACTTCAACCATTTACGCTTACTGCCCTCACCCCACAAACCATCAGGAAGATTTGAATCGACACCTATAATTTTTTGAACTTTTACCATATTTGTCTTGCTAAAAAAGTCTTGAACAAGGTTTTTCACATCATATTTATCCATGATTACTAAAAGCTCAAATTCATCTGAAAGCAATTGAGCTTCTATTGTAGGCATTAATTTCAAATCTATCATCATCTTATCTCTATAAGCCTGAAGAAGATACCTCATATATGCTACAATTTTCCATCTATCATCAACACTAATCTGATGCTCATATCCATTCATATTACCTACACCATACGCAATTACAGAGTAAATATATCCATCCTTATCCCAATCATCCATATTTACATCATCAGGATTATGATAGTTGGCAGGAAGCATATTTCTATGCCAAGAATACCTGTTATTTGTAACTATACCTTTACCATCTCCAACAGCTCCATGACAAACGCTGCAATAAATACCATATCTTTGCTTACCTCTTTCAATAAATTCTTTATTTACATTGTATTTTGAGGGAATTTTTTCAATATAATCGCCATTGGCATATTTCCCTGTTTCAATCAAGCTTTTATCAGCAAGATACTTTGAGCTTACATTCTTATCATCATTTTCTCTAGAAACCGTACCTTCAACAGGTACAATCATTGACATTTTATTAGGATTAATATAGACTAAAGAATCACCTACGTAATAATTAGCTAAATTAGGAGATTGAGGGTCAAGCCTTCCGACATCATCCATATTTTGAAATAAATGTATAGGAGGCTTTTTACTTGTTGTTCCTCTACAAGAAACCAAAACAAAAATTGATAACATTGTAATTCTAAAAATCAAAGTCATTTTTCTATCACCTCTATATCTAAGCCTCCTATAAGCTTGAGATAATCTTGAGTTTCTTTTGTTTTATATTTTTCATCATCTGATTCTATACTTATAAAAAAACCATCATCTGTTGATCTTTTAAAAACCTCAGAATTAAAAAGAGGATGATTGTATGTTGGCATACGATTCAAATGAAACATTCCTAAAAGTGCCGACAAAGCTCCTCCTAAAACCATTGTTACAAATGTAATAATCATATATGCTTGCCATGAAAAATATGGTTTTCCAGAAATAACTATAGGGTAATCAATAGTACTAACGAACCACTGCAATAAAAGCCCTAAAGATGCTCCTCCTAGTGCTCCTGCTCCAACTATATATCCAAGAATAGACCTTTTTAAGCCCATAGCATCATCTAAACCATGCATAGGATATGGAGTATGACAATCAAATTTAGTAAAACCTTCATCCCTAACTTTTTCTGTAGCTACTAATAATTCATGAGGACCCTTAAATCTTGCCAATATACCATATTCATTATTTTTCATTAATATCACCTTTATAATGAGGATCGGCCTGAGGAAGAACACCCTTTATCTCCGCAATAGATATAATTGGAACAAACCTAATAAAAAGTAAAAACAACGTAAAGAATAATCCAAATGAACCTAAAAATAATAAAATATCCCAAATTGTTGGAGAATACATATCCCATGAAGAAGGCAAATAATCTCTATGTAATGAAGTTACGACTATTACAAATCTTTCAAACCACATACCAATATTTATAAAGATTGAAAGTACAAATAATGCAATAATATTAGTTCTAATACGTTTAAACCAAAATAACTGAGGAGATATAACATTACAAGAAACCATTATCCAGTAAGCCCAAGCATATGGCCCCGTAGCCCTATTTAAAAAAACAAAACCCTCTTCTGGAACCATACTATACCAAGCAATAAAAAATTCCATAGAATAAGCATAACCAACCATAGAACCAGTTAAGAGCATAATTTTAGCCATCCTCTCAAGATGTCCTACTGTAATATATTCTTCTAGTCCAAAAATTTTTCGAGTAGGAATTGCCAACGTTATGACCATTGCAAAGCCTGAAAAAATTGCACCTGCAACAAAATATGGAGGAAATATTGTGGTATGCCAACCAGGAAGAAGGCTTATCGCAAAATCTGTACTAACAATACTATGAACTGATAAAACTAATGGAGTTGATAATCCTGCAAGCATTAAATATGCTAATTCGTAATTTTGCCAATGCCTATTACTCGCTCTCCATCCTAAAGCTAAAACACCATAAATTACTTTTTTTATCTTTGATTTAGCACGATCTCTCATAGTTGCAAGGTCAGGAATAAGACCTGTGTACCAAAAAAGAAGTGATACTGTAAAATAAATACCTACTGCAAAAACATCCCAAAGCAAAGGACTTCTGAAGTTTGGCCACATAGCCATTTGATTAGGTATAGGAAAAAGCCAGTAGGCATGCCAAACTCTACCAACGTGCACTCCAGGAAATATTAATGCACACATAACAGCGAATATTGTCATCGCTTCTGCAAACCGATTGATAGAGGTTCTCCACTGCTGTCTAAATAAAAATAAAACAGCTGAAATCAATGTACCTGCATGACCAATACCAACCCAGAAAACAAAATTAACTATAGCCCATCCCCATCCAACAGGATTATTCAAACCCCAAATACCCGTACCTTCCCACAAAAGATATAAAATAGATACTAATAATATTAATGCAAAAAAGTTTGCCACAGCAAAGCAGGCTAACCAGATATTACTATTTTTCATTTCAACAATTCCAGCTATCTTCTCTGTAACAGAGTGAAAGGTTTGATTTCCTTCAACAAGTATCTCTTTTTTTAAATGAACTTGACTCATCCTTATATTAATTCCTTATTAGGGTTTCTTAGTTTTGCTAAATATGTAGTTCTTGGCTTAGTATTAAGTTGTTCAAGTAAACTATAGTCACGATCATTTTGCTTCCATTTGAAAATTTCAGACTCTGAGTCTTTTATATTTCCAAATTCAATACAATCTGCAGGACAAGAACTTTGGCATGCAACTTTAAAATCAATGTCATTTAAATTCTTTTTCTGAACAACAGATTTTTGCTCAGCTTCCTTTAAAATTTGAATACAATAAGTGCACTTTTCCATAACCCCTCTAAATCTTATTGTTACATCTGGATTATGAGCCATTTGAACTATTTCAGGAGTATCATAAGTATAATTATGAAAATTAAACCTTCTAACCTTATAAGGACAATTATTAGCGCAATAACGTGTTCCTATGCAACGATTATAGACCATAGCATTTATACCTTCTTCATCATGAACAGTGGCTGCAACAGGACATACTTGCTCACAAGGAGCATTTTCACAATGCACGCAAGCAACTGGCTGAAAAGCTACTTCAGGGTTATCACTACTTCCCTTAAAATATCTATCTAGCCTAACCCATGACATCTCTCTGCCCTTTAAAACTTCATCCTTTCCTACAGTCGGAATATTATTCTCACTCTGACAGGCTATCGCACACGCATTACAGCCTGTACATGAATTCAAATCTATTGTCATACCCCACTGAGGAGGGTCATTAATATCATACGGTTTGTTATAAGGCTTAGCCTTTGCATCGTAAAAATTAGAATAAGGATTCTTATAAAGCGTCTTATCTGTACCATCTTTTTTAGTTAAATGCTTATCTTTAGTGATTTTAGCAATTTGCTTTCCACCATACTTCTTGTAGTCCTCAAGCGTTACTTCTCTAAAAATATCATGCAACCTGCTTTGAATCTCATTATTTGTGAAAGAATCATCTGTATCCATTCCATGATGATCTTGAGTGCATGCTATAGAAACGACACTTTGTCTTTTTTCGATCTTTATTGAATTATTTGTAAGAGCACCATTCATTAGAGGGAAAACGTTTTTACCAACAGATTGTGCTACACTTGATTTAAAAAATCTGCCATAGCCTACTTGAAGCGAAATCTGTCCATCTGCATGACCTGGCAAAACCCATGCAGGAATTTCAATTTCCTTTTCGTTATACTTCAAACTTAATAACTGACCTTTTCCTAGACCCATTTTTTTTGCAGTACTATCAGACATCATAGCAACATTATCCCAAGCTATTTTTGACATTGAATCAGGTGATTCTTGAAGCCATGCATTATTTGAAAAAGCTCCATCATAAACTTGACTAGAAAGATAAAAAGACACCTCTATTCCATCAATATTTTTTCGTTCTGTTTTTAAGTTTCGAGCATTTCTTAAATTAGAGTAGTTTATTTTTACGCTTTTATGCTTATCAGTTTTAACTATGCCATTGTATAGATACTTATTCCAACTTTTTTTATATGTATTTTTAATTAAACTATATGCCGCATCCATTGGCTTACTATTTTTATATTTTAAAGGATTATCAATTAAATGTAAAAAATCTAGATCGCTATATGCCTGATAGTATAATGGTGAAATCAAAGGCTGAATAATTGAAACAGCACCACTTAATGACTGACAGTCACCCCATGATTCTAAATAATGAGATTTAGGTACATGCCATTCACAAAGCGAAGCAGTTTCATCAAAATACGGGCCGAAATGAATAGAGGATTTAATGCCTTTCAAAGCCTTAGCAAAGCCTTGATTGTTTTTCTCAAAATAGACTGGATTTGAATCAAAAATAATTAAGCAATCAATCTCATTTTTATTCATTTTTTTAATTAATTTCTTATATTTTTCCTCATCTGAAAAACATGAATTTTTAAACTTTGATTTTTCTATATACTTAACAGCTTTAGACCTCATCAATAAATTCATTCGAGTAATAAGTTCATGAGTTTTAGCTGACAGCCTTGCTCCACCTGTTATAACTCCATTGTTCTTTTTTAAATCCGATAAAACAACTTTGATAAATTTGTCATCAATCTTTTTACCTAAAAACCCTTTCCAGAGCTTAGATACAAAATAATCTATATCACTTTGCCTCATTACTTTTCTATGATCTGCAATAGCGCCTGTTTGAGAAAAATTGCTCTCAATAACATAAAGCCTATTCATGGCAGCGGACTTCTTATCTTGCACCTTCCTTTTTTTTGAAAAATCTTTTGTATTTCGAGTAACTCTTATATCAGTGCCAAGAAAATCTGAATCGATAGATAAAATAGTCTGAGCCCTATCTAAAGAGAATTGAGCTACACACTTTTTACCAATAGCTTCTTCTATGCCTAAATCCTCGTTTTCATCGTTCATCGGGTCGTAACAATACCAATCTACTTTATTGCCTAATTTTGATTTCAAACCTTTCAATGAAGGAGAAGAAAAAGGTTTTGATAATATTGCAACTTTAGATTTTTGTGATGACATACTTTGTAGAAAGTCAGACAATTTTGACCAACTAGAAATCTTTTTATTATTTTTTATAACCTTAGATCGATCAGGGTCGTACAAATCAAGGATAGATGCTTGTACAAAACTATTAGTCGCACCAAGACTTTCTGGATGATTAGTATTGCCATGAATGTGAGTTGGTCTTCCTTCATGACTTTCTGCTATAATTCCGAAAGAGTTAAGGCCAAAAGGCATTACACTTGCATAGTAATTTGGTATACCTGGCTTAATTTTATCTGCCGCATTAACGTAAGGAATAATTTTTTGAACTGGTTTTCTACATCCAGATAATGTTGCCAATGCGATTGAGGCTCCCATTATCTTTAAAAATTTCTTTCTAGATACAGTATTGGAAGTATCCATGTAACCTTCTGAGAATTCATTCTTAGCTAACTCTTTAAAGGTTCTTGGAGACTTAACCTCTTCTATACTTTTCCAATATTTTTTTTCTTCTATCTTCATATTTTACCTATGGCATGCAGAACAGCTTTCTGGTGGATTTATTCCACTTTTATACTTTTGAACCCACTCATTATGATTGTCTGGCTTTATCCAATCCATATTAGTTATTTCTTCAACTGGCCTTAAATGCTCAGATGGATTTCTATGGCAATCCAAACACCACGACATGCTAAGTGGCTCAACCTGAACAACTTTTTCCATTTGATCAACCCTTCCATGACAAGAAACACATCCAACGCCAGCATTTAAATGAACACTGTGATTAAAATATGCATAATCCGGAAGCATATGAACCTTAATCCACTCAATAGGAATATTATTTGTATATGTATTCTTCAAGTATTCTAACTCATTACTTTCTTTTCTTATATTATTATGACAATTCATGCAGGTTTCGGTAGGAGGAACATTTGCCTCGTGAGACTCTTCTACATAATTATGACAATATCTGCAATCCAACCCTAATGTACCTACATGAAACTTATGAGAATAGTTTATAGGTTGATCAGGCTGGTATCCTACATCAGTATATTTAGGTGAACCATAATACCAAAAAAAGAATACTACCCCGGACAAAAGTCCGCCTCCTAGAATTGCTCCTATAAGTGGTGCAAAGTTAGTCCATTTTGGAAATAATTGTGCCGTTTTATTTACCTTTTAATTTATGTTTAGTACTAATTAAAAAAATCTTTAATTCTACAGTCTCTTAATTTACATTTTTTATAAAGTACGTTGCAACTATTAATAGCTGATTTTTTTACTTTAAACCAATCGCTTTTAATCTTTGCTCTAAATATTTTTTTGCGGTAAGGTTTTTCGATAAAAGAACTTCATCTCTTGGATGAATAAATAAAGGCATAGAAAATCTAGAAAAATTTGCTGAATTTACAGGATTTACAACTCTATGAAAAGTTGATTTGTAAAAACCTTTTGAAGCTTCTTGAAGCATATCACCTATATTTATAACAATACTATTTTTTGGCAAATCAACATCAATCCATCTACCTGATTGGTCTAACACTTGTAATCCAGGCTCTGCTATTAATATAGTTATAAGATTAATGTCTGTATGAGACTCAGCTCTAATAGAACCATCAGAGGCTTGTTCGTTTTTTACAGGAGGATAGTGTATAACTCTTAATAAATTTTGACCACTATCATTAATCATATCTGATAATTTCATTGAAAAATTAGACCTGATATTTTTTGGAGCTAACTCATCAAGCCAATCTAAAAGATTACCACCTAACTCTAATAAGTCAGAATGCAGCTTTTTTGTTGAATCAGAAATTGAAGACGGGTATCTACCCCATCTGTATATATGGAAAAACTCTTTTAAATCCTTAGTTCTATAACCAGCAGCATTTTCAGATTTAAATGGAAAATATCCATCTTGTTTATCATAATCATATAAATAACGATTTTTTTCGTCTGACATAAAGAATTTTCTCCAATCAGAATAAACATCAGAAATTAAAGCTTTATCAATAGTATGATTCGTTAAAACTGCAAACCCAGTTTTTGATAAAGACTCTACAAAATTATGTTTTGCATTTTCTAAATTAAAATCTATATGTAAAATTTCACTCATTTCAATATTTTATAGTAATCCGACAAACATTCCTGATTATTTATTGATTCAATATTATCAATACTCTTTCCATCGATGATGTTTTTTATTGCTATTTCAACTTTTTTGCCATTAACAGTATATGGTATATCTTTAACCTGCAAAATTTTTTGAGGTAAGTGTTTAGGGCTAAGGTTGATTTTAATTAAATTTTTTATTTGATTAATAAGTTTATTGTTCAATAATTTATGATTTAATGTCTTTACAAACAAAATATATCCATCATCTAAATTAGAATTAACAGCAATAGAATCATCAATAAAATTTAAATTTTCAACTACTGAATATATCTCAGAAGTTCCTATTCTAACTCCCCCAGGATTTAAAGTTGCATCTGACCTACCAAAAATCACAACTCCTCCATTTTTATTAATCTTGATAAAATCTCCATGAGTCCAAATATTTTTAAACTTATTGAAATATGAATTATAATATTTTTTATTATTCTTATCTCCCCAGAAATAAATTGGCATTGAGGGAAAGGGTTTCTTGCAAACAAGCTCACCTTTTTTATTGAAAATTTCTTTTCCATGCTTATCATAACTGGAAACAGCCATACCTAAACCTATGCACTGCAATTCTCCTCTTTTTACATCAAGCAATGGATTACCTAATGCAAAACATGAAATAATATCTGTTCCACCAGAAATAGATGAAAGCTGAACATTCTTTTTAATACTTGAATACACAAAATCAAAGTTTTCATTGGTAAGAGTAGACCCAGTTGATAAAATATTTCTTAAAAACCTAAAAGAGAATTTCAATTTAGGCTTCAATCCTTCTGACTGCAAATACGAAATATACTTAGCACTAGTGCCAAAAACATTAATTTTTAGAGAATCAACTACATTTAACAGTTTACTTTTGTTAGGATGAAAAGGGCTACCTTCGTAAAGAACTAACGTTGCCCCAAAAAAAAGGCTAGATAAAACCCAATTCCACATCATCCAACCACATGTAGTGTAGTATAGTATTTTATCATTTTCATTTAAATCTACATGTAAGCCCAACTCCTTTACATGCTGAATTAAAGTGCCTCCCACTGAATGCACAATACTCTTAGGCTTTCCAGTAGTACCTGAAGAAAACATTATATATAAAGGGTCGTCAAATGATGTTGATACGTAATCAATATTGGAGGTTGAGCGACTAAAGTCAATTTCACTCCATTTAACAATCAAATTAGATTCATCCACATCACCCTTAACGTAATCAACAACAATTACTTTCTGAATAGTTTTTAACTTAGAAGTTATTTCTTTAATTTTATTATTTAGACTATATACCTTTCCTTTGAAGGTATACCCATTGCATACTATAAGAATCTTAGGGCCAATTTGCTCAAAACGATCCAATATTGCCCTAACTCCAAAATCAGGAGAAACAGAAGACCATACAGCCCCAACACTTGAACAGGCTAATGAAGATATTATTGTTTCAGGAATATTAGGCATTATCGCCACAATTTTATCTCCCTTAACAACACCAAAATCTAAAAATTCTTGATTTAAAATTGAAACATAAGAATAAAGCTCAGAGTATGTAATCTTCCTAAATTCATCTAATTCATTACAAAATTGAATAGCATCAGAATCAGAGGAGCTAAACCGTAGCATATTTTCAGCATAATTAAGATTAGCGCCTAAAAACCATCTAGAATTAATCATGCTTGGACTATCTTTTAATATTTTTTTAGGATTATCATGAAATATGATATTAAAATAATTTGAGATATCACCCCAGAACGAAGAGATGTCATCAATGGACCAATTATATAAATCTGTATAATTATTAATTGAAAGCTCTCTTTTTTTATTAATATAATCTATAAAAAGAGCCATTTTGGATTCTTTTAAATTTAATTTACTTGGGCTCCAAAGAGCTTTATTCATATCTTAATATTTGATGTACAATTTGCCATGCATCATCGATTTTATTTTGATCTAATCTATGTATACATTCTTTGTATAAATCGGAAAAAGAGTCATTGCTCTTTTTATAGGGCGGAATTTTATCTACACTTGCTAATTTTGCAAGATGACTACCTTTTAATTGCTCAGAATTTTTAATTTTATCTGGCAAAGCATCAAAACCTATGCTTATACATTTAGGTTTATTAATAGTAAAAACAGAATCTTGTGATCGAACGTAGTTGCCGTACCCCATTCTTCCAACTAAATCCATAGCTTTTTCATCGAAGATATCACCTTTAAATAAATTTTCTTTAACATGAAAAGCTACTACTTCACCAAGTATTAAATTACCACTACCTGGTTTTGACCCTAACTTAACAATATCAACAAGTTTGCATTCAAAAATAACTGGCGACTCAAAAACGCCATGAGGTTTTATAAAATTAGAATTATTTTTCTTAAATCCAGACTTAGAAAATTCATCTACTTCAATTGGATATTCACAAGAAGATAAGGACATTTGCTCTGCCATTTCAAAAGACACCATTGAAATTGTAAATTCTTTAACTTCTTGTATATTTAAAAGTGTGTCTTTAGGCTTCCCTGTTCTTCCACTTAAAGCTGGAGAAAAACCTATAATAGGAGGGTTAGCCCCAAATCCATTAAAAAAAGAAAATGGTGCTAAATTATCATTTCCTTTAAGATTTTGAGTTCCAACAAATGCTATAGGTCTAGGTGCAATTGAAGCAACCATTAGTCTATAATTTTCAACCATAGATTGACTTGAAGCCTTTATAATTTTAAACTTTTCAGTCATTAACCCAACTTTTGTAATAATTCTTTTCTTCGTTTTCAACCATAATAGAGGTAGGCTTTAACGGTTTGAATGTATCAATCATTACCGCTAATTCATCTGTGTTTTTTTTACCAATAGATTCTTCATATTTTCCTGGCTGAGGACCATGAGGAAGCCCCATAGGATGCAACGTTATAGATTCAGACTCAACTCCTTTCCTACTCATAAAATTACCCTTTGAATAATAAATCAACTCATCCGAATCCACATTAGAGTGAGGATACGGCGCTGGGATAGCATCTGGATGATAATCAAATAATCTCGACACAAAGGAACAAACAACAAAACCATTTCCTTGAAAAGTCTGATGAACAGGAGGAGGCTGATGAATGCTACCAGTTATTGGTTCAAAATCATAAATGCTCAATTTCCACGGAAAATAATAACCATCCCATCCAACTATATCAAATGGATGCCTATCATAAACATAGCTTTGAATTCCATGACAATATTTTACCTTAATTTCAAATTCTCCAGATTTATCAATAGGATCTTTTAATACTGGAGTTACTATATCCCTTTCACAATAAGGGCTATGCTCTAACAATTGACCAAATTCATTCCTATATCGTCTTGGAGTAGATATAGGGCTCTTAGACTCTAATATTAAACATTTAAACTTATTGGTTTCTGATAACTTCCAAATAACACCTCGAGGAACAACCAAATAATCACCCTCATTAAGTAAAATTTCTCCAAAATTGCTTTCAAATAATGCATTCCCAAACTGAACATAAATCAATTCATCATAACTTGCATTTTTAAAAAAAAATGACATTTCTTTAGATAAATCAGCTACTGATATCATAACATCTTCATTTGAGAATAATTTTAATCTGAAATCCAGACCAGCATTTTCTTTAGATTTTATTTTTTGGGTTTTGATATGCCTGTGCTGACGACCATAAGATTGACTATCTTTTTCAAAGCATTGCAGTTCACCTATTTTTTTAATACGAGTAGGCATGTTAATATGGTATGCATTAGTATACAAGTGAGAGAATCCTTGCCTACTAATAAGTTCTTCAAAATATATTTCGTGATTATTTTTTTTAAAAACAGTATGTCGCTTAGGAGGAATTTTTCCCTTAGATTGATAAAATGGCATATTATAAATTTCCTCTTTTTTCTTGCTCTCTTTCTATAGCCTCAAACAAAGCTTGAAAATTACCTTGGCCAAACCCCTTAGAACCCTTTCTTTGAATTATTTCAATAAATAAAGTTGGCCTATCTTGAACAGGCTTAGTAAATAATTGAAGCAAATAACCTTCTTCATCTCTATCTACTAAAATCTTAAGTTTTTTTAATTTTCTTACATCTTCATCAACAACACCCACTCTATCTGATAGACTATCATAGTAACTATCTGGAACATCTAAGAAATCTACACCAGAAGACCTTAATAACTCAATCGTAGAAACAATATCACTAGTAGTAAGAGCTATATGCTGAACACCTGGCCCCTGATTTGACTCAATGTATTCTTCTATTTGCGATTTTTTTAAACCTTCAGCTGGTTCATTTATAGGTAGTTTTATTTTCCAATTCTTAGACCTTACAACAACACTTTTCAATGATGAATATTGCGTCGATATGTCTGTCTCATCAAATTTAACGAATGTATCAAAGCCAAAAACATTTTCATAATACTCTTTCCAGTTATCCATTTTATGCGCCTCTACATTTGCAACAATATGATCTATTCGTAATAGACCTACTTTTTCAGTTTTTAATAAATCTGGTATTTCAAGCTTCTTAAATCCTGGAGCCCACAGCCCACTATATTTAGAGTTAGAAATAAATGAATGAATTGTCTCTCCATAAGCCTTAATAGAAGATTTCCCATATTCTCCATTTTTATCTTCAGTTACTATGGGTTCAGAATAACCGATTGCACCACGAGACAAACATGAATCATAAGCTTCCCGAGCACATTCTACACGCACAGCGATATCTCTTACGCCATCACCATGCTTAGAAATCCAATCAGAAGCAGGATGGCTAGATATAAGAGGCGTTGTAAATACAAAGAAAATATTCTTTTGCTTTAAGACGTAAGAAACTTTATCTCTATAACCTGTCTCAGGACCGCAATATGCATAAGCCGTAAACCCAAAAACAGATTGGTAAAAATGCACAGCCTGCTTTGCATTACTTACATAAAATTCAATATGATTAAAATCATTTATTTTGAAAAATTCTTTACCTTTCCAGTCTTTTGATATATAAGCCATTATTTTTTACTTAAAACAATATCTAACTTTGTTATAAAAATACTCATTTCCTGTTTAGTTCCTAATGAAACTCTTACACATTTAGGTAAACCGAACGATTTAAGATGCCTTAATATAATGCCTTCTTTTAAAAATCTTTCACAAAAAACAAAAGCTTTATGCTCAGAATCAAAAACTACTGTAATGAAATTAGCAGAAGATTCAATAAATCTTAAGCCTCGATTTTTAAACGTTTTTTCTATTAAACTCATCTGACAAAAATTGTTTTTTAAAGTTTTATCCATATGCTCAATATCATTTAATGCAGCCAAAGCCGCAGACTGAGCAACAGAAGAAGGTTCAAATGGTAACTTGACTTTCATTAAATGGGATATCAATTTTTGATTTGCAAATCCGTAACCTACTCTTATTCCCGCCAATCCATATACTTTTGAAAAAGTTCGCAAAGTAATAACATTATCGTATCTATACATCATAGAATCTGGATAATCCTCTTTTGAACAGGCAAATTCAAAATAAGCTTCATCAATAATAACTAGGCACCTAGATGGAACTTTTTTCATAAACAAATCAAATTCACATTTACTAAAATAAGAGCCTGTTGGATTGTCAGGATTAGCTAAATATATGATTTTTGTATTAGAAGATATTGCTTTTGACATTGCCTCTAAATCATATTTATAGTTATTCATCGGAATCCAATTAGTTTTTTTTCCACTAGCATTTGCAAGAACCCTAAAGCCTATAAATGAATTCTCTGTAGCAAGCAAACAATCTCCATCATTCAAAAAAGTTCTCATTATAGAAGACATTATGCCCTCACTTCCTGAACCTAAAATAACGTTATCTATTTCAAGGTCAAATTTATCAGCTAATTTTTGACGAAGATAATAACCGCTTGAATCTGGATATAAAGCTAAATCCTTCAAAGAATCCTTTATAGCTGCAATAGAATCTAAAGAAGGGCCTAGAGGATTTTCATTAGAGGCTAATTTTATAACTTGGCTAAAACCATGCTTTCTTTTTACTTCCTCAATAGGTTTTCCAGCTTTGTAGGGTGATAAATTTTTTATATATTCAGGTATTAACGACATTTTTATATTTATTTACAATTTAATTATATTAATTTTTTACATGAAAAAATACTTAAAAACAGTTTTTTTACATTTGGACGGTATAGCACTATCTCCTATTTATGAAACTTTAAATTCTCATTCTATAGATGAATATATTATGTCATCAAACAAATTTAAACCTAATCATATTATTGACAAATATAAAGCTAATAGCGGATATTTCAACATTGTTCTAAAAATACTCGAAGCTCAAGGTGTCATTAAAAGAAATAAGACAGACAACTACCTAAAAGTAACTGACTTTGGCAAAGAAATCCTTAGTAAAGCAAATCTGTTTAAAGGTTTTAAAAACTACTACGATGAGTCGAACAATCTAATTAAAAATGACTGTGCTGATGCTGATAGCATTAAAAAACATTTCAATCTTATAGAAAATTCATATAATTCAATTAAAAATAATGACAACTTAATAAAAAATTATTTAGAAGGAGGCCTGGTTGCTCCTATTGTAATCTTATATTCTTTTAAAGATAGAAAAGAATTCCCTGATTTTGTGGTTAATTTTTTACAAAATGCAAATCTTATAAATTTACACAACAAGCCTACAAAAAAAGGAGAATATATATTTTCAAAATGCCATGCATATGGAGTACCTACTTCTTACATAAAAACATTCTCTCACTTAGATGATTTGCTTTTTGGTGATTTTAAAAAAATATGGATAAAAGATTCATTTAATAATGAATATCACGTGAATAGAGCTCTAAATGTTTGGGGTAGTGGAAAATCTCATAAAAATTACTTCAAGCATATAGATAAATTTATATATCAAATTTTTAATAAACCTCTAGAACAGCAGCCATTAGGCATATCTGATATGGGATGCGGAGATGGAACTTTTTTACTACATTTATACGATTTCATAAAAGAAAATACCCTTAGAGGAAAAAATTTAAAAACTCATCCAATTCATTTAGTTGGAGCGGATTACAACCAAGAAGCTCTGCAAGCAACTCTTCAAACATTTAAAAATGCAGATATTAAGCCTTTAACAATTGTTGCAGATATAGCTAATCCAGATGCATTTAATAAAAATTTAAAAAATTTACACAACATTAAGTTAAGTGAACTCCTAAATGTGAGGACCTTTTTAGATCATAATAGAAGCTATACATCAACAGAGATATGTACAGAAAAATATAATAAAACTTCTGATTACTCATTCTGCTGGAAAGGAAAAAAAATAAATGCTACAGATATTCAAGACAACCTTATAGCACATTTCAAGAGATGGAAAAGACTTACTTCTAAATACGGACTTATTTTAATAGAATTGCATAGCACAGGCATTAAAGACACTCAAAATAATATTGGCACTATTCCAATGATATCCTACATAGCAACTCATGGATTCTCTGATCAATTTATTGTAGAGCACAACATATATAAAGAATGCATTAAAAAAGCAGGTCTTAATATTTTAGAAAAATTTGAAGTAACTTATCCTAACCAATCTCTTAAAATGGTTAGTATTCATATGTTAAATTAAGAATTAAACTTTTTTAATATTAGAGTCTCAATTTGATTAAGCTCTTTTGATGAAAGTAGCTCTTTTTGAATAGAGTCCACATTTGTTTTTCCATGTAAAGATTTTTTGAATTCTTTATTAAAATCACCGCTTTTAATATTTTTTAAAACTTTTCTTATCCTGCTAACAAAATCTTCATCTATCAAGCATTTTCCTGCATTCAATCCTCCATATTTAGCCGTAGTGCTAATCATATCATAAAAAGAATTCAAACCTTGCTGAAACATCAGATCCACAATTGTTCTAAGCTCATAAAAACATACAAACCAAGACACAATAGGACTGTATCCTTCTTCAAGTAATACTTTATATGAATTGATTATTAGCATTGGAATACTGCCAGTTAAAAGTACTTGCTCTCCAAAAAGATCTGTCTCAACTTCTTCTTTAAAAGTTGATAAAAATACTGCAGCTTTAGAACATCCAATAGCTTTTGCATATGACATTGCAACCTGCAAAGACTCCTTTGAAGAGTTTCGATAGCTAGCAACTAAAGCTGGAACTCCAAAACCTTTTTGATACTCAGACCTAACCACCCCACCTCCTCCGCTAGGAGCAACCATAGCAATATTTATATCCTTAGGAACATCAAAATCTCCATACACTAATGCATATCCATGAGAGAGCAAGATAGTTTGATTTTTTGAAAACATTTTAAGATATTTTTTAAAAAAACTAATTATTTCTAAATCAGGAATCATAATAGCTACTATATCGCACTCTTTTATCAAAGAGCTTATATTGATAATTCTCAAGCCATCATTTTTAACACTATTTTTACTAAGACTCTTTCTTCTCAAACCTACACAAACATCTAAGCCTGAATCTTTTAAATTTAAAGCCTGAGCTCTACCCTGATTTCCGTATCCAATAACTCCAATTTTTCTGTTTTGAACACCCTTCAAAGATATATCAGAATCAAAAAAAATTTTATCTCTGTAATTCATTTATTTTTACCTATATAAAGTTTTGGATTTACTGCAATTAAAATTGAAGGCAATAGCAATAAAGAGCCAAATAAAGCTAATATTAAAATAATTGTAGATAATATGCCAAACTCATGATTGGGTCTCAATTCTGAAAAATATAAAACTGCAAAACCTAAAGAAAGAACTAACGTAGTGCTCATAATTGCTTTTCCTGTAATATACAGTGTTTTTGAAAGCGCATCTTTTATATTTTCACTATAAGGATATTCTTGCCTAAAACGAGCCAAAAAATGTATAGTATTATCCACAGCTATACCTAATGCAATTGCAAAAGTCATTGCTGTTGTAGGCCTTAATTTAATATCTTGAAAACCCATTACAGCAGCTGCAAACATTAATGGAATAATATTTGGTAACACAGAAATAAGTGACAACTTTATAGATTTAAACAGAATAATCATTGATATGAAAATTATCAAAAAAGCCAATCCAAAACTATAGGTTAAATTCGATACAAGATAGTCTGCCGTTTTTAACGCAAGAAAAGTACTTCCTGTTACGAATACATCAACTTTAATATCCTTAAAAATATCTTTAGCAATTCTGTCTATCTCATTTTTAATTGCATTAGCTTGATCAGCTTTAATATCAAACATGCGACCAGATATCCTTACTTTTTTATGATCCTTAGTTATAAAAGCTGACGCGCTATTCATAAACTTACTTTTTTCATCAAATATTCTATTTAACTCATTTATATCTTCAGGAATTACCTCTTTGTTAAAATCAATTCCTGTATAACAGTTACTTTTTTCTAAAAACAAATTATAAGAACCTGCTAAATATAAAGATAATACATCTGAAACTGAATTAGCTGAGCTAATGTCATCTATTTCAATTATTTTATTTTTAAATTCATCGATTTTAATAATATTATCTTTTGAAATCGCAGAATTCTCAAATTCTAAAATAACTTCTAAAGGAAACATACCCCCCATATTTCCTTGAACAGATTTAATGTTCTCATACAAATCATTTCCAGGCCTTAAATCATCCAATATTGAAACGTTGTAGTCTATCCTTAGCATGCCTACAGATACTACAGCAAATAAACACAAAGAACTGACTATAATAAACCTATAATTCTTAAAAACTCTATTCTCAATCCACTTAATTATCTTATGACTTCCGCCCTTTATTAATCTTTCTGACATACTATATTTTGGAGTTTTAACAACAAGCAATAGTACAGGCAAGACTATAATCATAATTATAAACATAACAAAAACACCGATACCTAAAATAAACCCAAACTCCTTTATCAATCTAATATTTGTCAAACATAAAGAGAAAAACCCTATAGATGTTGTAAAGCTTGTCAAAAACAGTGCTCCACCCATTTTAGACATTACTTCACGCAAAGAGCCAACTTTCCCTTTTTTTAAAAAGAGTCCTTCATGGTACTTCATTTGTACATGTATCGAATTTGAACATCCTATAATCATTAAAAGGTTATATGTCAAATAAGATATGACATTAATACTCATACCTACAAAAGCCATTAAGGCAGAAACCCAAACTAATGTTATGCTTATACAAATAACTGGTAAAACAATACTATTAATCTGACGAAAGACAAAAAAGAGTATAGACATTATAACAAAAAATGCTAAGGGTATAAAGAAACTTCTTTCTTCATTTAAAAGTTCAACATACCTCGTTCTTAAAACAGGAATACCGGCATCGTACCATTGCCAATTATACTTACTCTTATTTTTATTGATAATTTCATCAAGATCATTAAAGAAAAGTGCTCTAAAATCTTGTCCTTGAACCCTATCATCTAATGTTATAAATATTCCACCAATCTCATCATTTTCTGACAATATAATATTTTTATAAAAAGGATGCTGTTTGACAAAGTCAATTCCTTTCAATTTAGAGTCATCAAAAAACTCACAATCCCAAACTTCATTATTATTAACATCCAAAAAATCTCCATTTATTTCCCAATCAAAATATGCAACATTACTCCAATCCTCATCTATGACATCGCCCTCTGAGCAATCTTCATCAGGTCCTGGATAATAATAATCATCGGGTTTTTTAATACCGTATTTTTTAAAAAAAGATGGAGGACAAATCTTATCATAACCGCAGTCAAAAGGCTCACAATCGAAGACATTATTATTTTCTTTACCTCTAGGATAGTCATCATGACTGGGATCTTTATCATAATCACTATATCCATCTTCATCTATGCTGCATACTTGATCATACCCACAATCTTCAAAGTAAACATACTCATTACCTTTAAAATCTTCACTTAAATTAAAAACAAGATCACCTGATATATTTTTAATATTACTTAAACTATAAACATGCGGATTCGCTGATGGGCACCCTTTAACCATAGTATACGAAGTATGATTTATAGATACTGAGCTATATATCCCACTTTGCTTATCTATTTCATAAACACTTTCCAAGCACACAAAATCATCTTTAGTGTCTGGCACCTCAAAAGTATAATCAGTATAATAAGGACTTTTAAAAACTTCAATATAGCGATCTACATCATAATTTTTATCAAAGTTGAAATTTTTACCATCCATAGATATTTTATGCTCAACATCATCTTTATATATATGATGCACCCTTAAAGTTAATTGTCTATTATCATCATTATAATCTGTGAAATGTGCATATCTTGTATTTAACGCCTTACTGTCACCTTTATATTCAAAAAATTCACATGGAAAATACCTAAGGTTAACGCAATTTGAATTAGTTTCAATTTTTTTTATATCACTAACAATACTATCTACAATAGATAAACTTTCATAGGTGAGCGGATTAGTAGGAGGTACATAAATCAATAAAAGAGAATTATCTTCTCTTGAAAAATTAGATCTATAATTATCATAATTGACTTTTTCAGGATCATTCTCTGGGGACATCTGCTCTAAAGAAAAATCAACTCTTAATCTAGAATCAGATAAAAAGGCATAATAAAATAAAAAACCAGTTATAAAGAAAACTAATAATAATATCCTTTTTGGATAGTTGGTTAAAATTAGACCGAACTTATTCAATTTTGTAAATCCTTTTATCAAGATCTGGGTTTTGCCTATACAGAATCGCAATATTTCCAACAACTCCAACTGTGTGAGTTTTAAGCCTATCATTTATTCTACATAAAAAAGTGCTCTTATCGTCTTTATAATCATTGAACTTTATTTTGATAAGCTCATTAGAATCAACGCATTCATCAATTGATTTAAAAACAGGCTCATCTAAGCCTGATTTACCAATTATTATAGAAGGTTTTAAATTATGAGCCTTTGATCTTAATATTTTGCGCTGTTTAGAATTTAATTGCATAGAAATAACTTAACTACAATCAAACTATTACAGAAATAAAAAACCCTAAGCAATAAAAATGCTTAGGGCTTTTATTATAACCTGTTCTAATCAATCTATTTCATCAATAGTATTTTTTGAGTTTGGACTTCAATTGAGCTGTTTATTTTAACAATATACATACCACTTGATAATCCTTCAGCGCTA
>PAHI01000023.1 GCA_002705575.1 Fidelibacterota bacterium
CTTCTTTGAAATGGCCTCTATCTTTTCGCTTATTGTCATGATATTCTCCTTTATATGGAGATTGATGGATAGCAGTGAGCAAAAGAGGTTTTAGCACATCTTTTACGTGGTTGCAATCCTTTCAAATTTCCACAGTTCTAAGTTTTTTCAACCCAAAACAAAAATAGCTCCCAGGGGAGCTATTATCATCCCGGTTTAGTAGTTATTTAAAGTCGCTACAAGTTGAGTTAAATGACGACTTCATATATTACAGATACTATCAGTTTTTTTCAAGAAAATTATCTTGCTTAAAATCTATTTTAGATAAAATAAAAAATGATAAGAATCTAAGTATTGTCGATAGCAGCATTGAGAATTGAATCGATGTAAAATTATAATTAGAAGTAAAATCTATAATAGCCTGTGAGTCAACGATCGACCCTGCAATAACAGACCCCACAAAAATACCTACCCCTTTCAAGCAGTTTATTAATGAAGATAGCTTTACAACCTCTTTTTTATCTGAAATTTCAAAGACAATATTAAATGAAGATAGACCGAAACCTGCAAATGTAATCCCTGCTAATACGTTTATAATCAACGAAACAATAACTCTACCCAAATCATTAAAATAATACACACTTATCCATAATAACGGCAAAATCACCATTAAGATAGTCGTAAGCTTTAAAAGGTACATATTCCCCTTTTTTTTGCCCATTCTTCCCCAAAATTTTGAACTTGAGATATTCCCTATCCACCATGCTGCCATACATAATGTTAAGATGAAATAGCTAAGCTCCATTGTTCGAAGGATGTAAATAGTAAAAAGTGGGCCTAAAAACATGACTGAAAAATGAATTGAAGTATTATAGGCAATAAATAGCATTTTCATTCTGCTTTGTAAAATATTTTTGTAGCTATAAGCATCTCCATCATCTGTGCTACCCGCATCATCTTTCTTATCCAGATAGTAGGCAGATAGAAGTCTTCCAATAGCTGCAATCCCAAACATAATACTAAAAGCTAAGATCATATTGCTTTCAAAGACCTTTAAAATCACTCCTCCAATTAGGATTGATACAAATATCAAAGAGTTTATGATTCTGTTTCTGTTTGCATGATAGGTGGAGCGTATTTTTTCTGGTACAAGATACCCAATCCATGATATCCAGACAGGACCCATAACAGACGCTATGCAATAATAGCCTACAGCCCATAAAAGCATAACTAAATAATTATCAGTATTAAAAATGAGAAAAATTAATAAAACCCACATCACTGATTGGCTTAGAGAAAGCAGAACCACCAGGCGTTTCATAGACTTAAATATCTTTGCAAGATTGTTAGATGCAAGCTGTATTAATGCGCCAAACAACTGCGGAAGAGAATTTAACACACTTATTTGAAGGGCAGAATACCCCAGAAAAACACCTAGTGCAGATAAATAGTTCTCTCCAAGACCAAACATGAAAGCAAAAAAAGAGCCTTCGATAATCGAGTATTTTAAATTGTTTTTATGCATTTAATTAAAGTTTGCCAGTAATACACTTTGAAAATGATACTGTTAATAAATATAGTATAAAGCTGGATTTAATATATACGCAACCTTTGTGCAGAGCAAAGAATCACTCAGGATTATCGAAATTAATTTCTTCCTGCTCTTCTTCAAGTCCAAGAATTTTATCTGTTTTTGGAGCATCGATTAAATCAATATCTCTCATTTTTCTTTCCATTGCTCTTGATCTGGTTCCTTGAAGAGCCTCTAATGATGAAGAGGCCGTACTTAACTGAGACCTTACTTTTGATAACTGAGCGCCAAAAGTTGCAAATTCAGATTTAACTGCAGCCAATATATTCCAAACCTCACTACTTCTTTCTTGAACCAATAAAGTATTAAAACCCATTCTTAGGCTATTTAAAAGCGCAGAAAGGGTAGTTGGTCCCGTTAGAGTAATTTTATATTTTTCTCTTAATTTACCCATAATATCAGGCTCTCTAAGAGCTTCAGCGAACAACCCTTCAACAGGAAGGAACATAACCCCAAAATCTGTAGTATGCGGAGGAGCTATATACTTGGACGATATTTCTTTTGCAAATTTATCGATTGCTGAGATAAAATTCTTTCGCGCTTTTTCTATCGCCTCTTTATCACCGGTTTCATATTCATCTAGAAGGACTTCGTAAGATTCTGTTGGAAATTTTGAATCAATAGGAAGCCAAATCGTATTTTCCTTATCTGATCCAGGCAATTTTACGGCAAACTCAATTGAACCATTATAATCTGGATTCGTTTGAACATTTTGCTCATATTGCTCAGGAGTCAATATTTGCTCTAAAATATTCCCAAGCTGATACTCTCCAAAGGTTCCTTTTGTTTTTACGTTAGACAACACTTTTTTAAGGTCACCTACTCCTGTTGCAATTGTTTGCATCTCGCCTAAACCTTTATGAACCTGTTCTAATCGTTCGCTAACCTGTTTAAAGGACTCGCTAATTCTCTTTTCTAGTGTTTTTTGAAGCTTTTCATCAACGGTATCACGCATTTTATCAAGCTGCTTAGTGCTATCCTCTTGTATGCTTTTAAGTCGATTATCAATAGATTCTTTCAGGTCTTTCAAAGATTCTTTTAATTCATCTCTGTTTTCCTTGGCAATAGAGCCCGTATCTATCCTATTTTTCTGAAGCTGCTCACCAATACCTTTTAAACTTTTATCAAGGTACCCATCAAATTTTGTTATATTTTCATTTATAGATTTAAAATCGTCTTTAACTACTTCAGAGTTATCCTTGCCTTTTATAGAAAAAAGAATATACAAAGCTATCGCTACAAGAAAGAGTATTAATATTAGCAGAATTTCAATCATAGATTGGTCGTTGTTTCGGCTAAGCTGCTTTGAATGTTGCTATGCTCAAGCATCTTGCCAGACTTTATCTCTAGTATTCTGGATGCAAGCGAAGAAATAAATTCTCTATCGTGACTCGTAAAAATAATTGTCCCATCATAAAGCTCTAAAGCAGAATTAAGAGATTCAATTGATTCCATATCCAGATGATTTGTAGGCTCATCCATAATAATAACATTAGGATGTTCAAGCATCATTTTGCCAAATAATAACCTTCTCTTCTCTCCGCCTGAAAGAACGTTCACTGATTTATATATATTATCTTTCGAAAATAAAAGACGACCTAAAACCGATCTAATTTTCTGTTCGTCAGAATCTTTAGACCACTGCCCCATCCAATCAATGAGCGAAAGCTCAGAGTCTATTTTTTCATCTGAATCTTGTGCAAAATAACCAATATCGGCATTCATAGACCACTTAACACTGCCAGAGTCCTTAAAGGAGTCTTCCATTAAACATTTAAGTAACGTTGTTTTGCCTATACCACTATCTCCTAAAATTGCAATTTTATCTCCTACATCTATAGATATATTTACCTTATTAAGAACGGTTAGATTGTCATATTTTTTTGTAAGGCTCTTTACATCAAGAACATTGCTATATATTTTTTTATCTTGCTCAAAACGTATAAAAGGATAAACTCTACTCGACTTTGCTATATCGTTTAATTTTATCTTCTCTATCTGATTAGCCCTTGATGTTGCCTGTTTTGCCTTAGAAGCATTAGCTGAAAAGCGGCTGACAAAGTTTTTTAATTCTTTTATTTTTTCACTTTTCTTTTTGTTTTCATCTATCAATCTCTGCCTAGCTTGAGTTGATGCTATCATAAAGTCATCATAATTTCCTGGATAAACCCTAATCTCACCATAATCTAAATCAGCAATATTAGAGCATACATTGTTTAGGAATTTTCTATCATGAGATATAACGATTAAAGTACTCTTACTCTTTCTTAAAATATTTTCAAGCCATTCAATGGTTCCAAGATCAAGGTTATTTGTTGGCTCATCAAGCAATAAAATATCGGGATTCCCGAACAAAGCCTGAGCTAATAAAACCCTTAGTTTTAAGCCCGGCTCAATAGAACTCATTTTCTTATTATGAGACTCTGCAGGTATACCCAGGCCTAAGAGTAGCTTGTTCGCATCAGCTTCGGCGGTATATCCATCGAGGTCAGCGAATTCCACCTCTAGCTCTGTTACCTTTAAGCTTTCTTGTTCGGACATTTCAGGTAAAGCATAAATTCGTTCACGCTCGACTTTTATATCCCAAAGTTTTTTATGACCTAGTATCACGCAATCAATCACGTTCATATCTTCATATTCAAACTGATTTTGCTTAAGCGTGGAAATCCTCTTTTTCGAATCAACCTTAACTATACCAGAGGAAGGCTCAATTTCTCCAGATAAAATTTTCATAAATGTTGATTTTCCTGACCCATTTGCACCTATAAGACCATAAGTCTCTCCAGGATTGAAGCTGATATTAATTCCCTCAAAAAGAAAATCAGGGCCAAATTGTTTTGATATATTTTCTGTTGCAATCAAATCTAAACCTTTCGATAGTTTTAATAATGCTCAAAATTAATAACCTAACTTAAGGAAGATGGTTAAGATTATTTTATAAAAAATTGACTTAATAATAATTATTACACAAATACCTCTAGGGCTTAAGAATATATAAAGCAATGCTTTATATATATGTATTTAATAATTATAAATTACTGATTATTTTCTAGGTATATATATGAATCAACCCAAATTCTTCTAACTATCAAAACACCAAATAACGCTAGTGCATAATGCAAGCATGCAAAGATTACAGCGGTATCAATATTAATATTTTCGATTGCATATCCAGTCACCAAAGAACTTAGCACAACCATAAAACGAGTATATATTCCAAGTAAAGTTTGAACTCTTCCCATAATTACATTATCAACATTTTCCATAATAATAGTTCTAGTTATAATTCTTCCTGAATTAATACTTGTACCAAGTATAAAAAAGAAGCAAGAGGCTAAGTAGATAGTTGGCATCAATGAAGATAAGAAAAGAGAGGTAAAACCTAGAAAATAGCAGATTATGAGTATATTTTTTCTCGTTAATAAATTAGATATATATCCTATAACTACAACGGAGAGCAATGCGCCGATACCATAAAAACCATCTAACAGCCCATATCCCCATGCCCCTTTATCAAAAATATCAATAGATATAGATATAGTAAGCACAGACAAGGATCCCCAAATCGCTACATCTGCTAATATAGTAGTCATAGACAGAGTAGCTATATCTTTCCTTTCTTTTAAATACGTATACCCTCTTAAAAGCGATTTTATAAGATTTTTACTAGATGATTTCCTAGGGGTATGCTTAAATGGAGCTAAAGCTATTAGAATCCCAGAAATGATATAGGTGCCAACGTTTATCCAAAGAGCGACAAAAGGGCTGTATATATGGACAATTACCCCTCCTATTCCTGCTCCTATTATTGAACCTATTTGAAAACTAGCAGATAATAATTTGTTGGCGTTAAAATAATCCTCTTTCGATACAATCTCTTGCGTAAAAGCATGAGATGTAGACCAGAAAAGAGAGTTTCCAATTCCCATAAAAAAGGTTACGAGAAAAAGATATGTAAGACTAAAATCATCAAATCTTAAAATTATCAGAAACACAGTAATAACAATTACTCTAAAGATATCTAGGAATACCATAAGCCACTTTCTATTCGTTTTATCTATTATATAGCCAGTAAAAAACGAAATCAGTAAGCCTGGGATTGTTGCAGCTGCTATTATTTTGCCAAGTGTAAATTCTGACCCAGTTTGCTCTAGGACAATCCAACTAACAGCAATAAGGTTAAAGCCAAAACCAATCAGTGATATAATATTTCCTAAAAAAAACAATAAAAAAGTTGGCCGACTAAGAACAGAAAGCATATTTTATTTTAAATCTTTTTTAAAATGTTTTTTCTTAATAATACCGAAGCTGTTAGTGCTCCAGAAGCTAAAGCGCTTGGAACACCAACAGTAGTTATATCTTGACCTGTCATAAATAAGTTTTTTAAAGGAGTTTTTGGTTTAAGCCACTTTTCCCTAAAGCGTTGAGGGGTATGGTCTATTCCATACAATTCTCCAAACTCATAATGCGCCATACTTTTTGTTGATAAAGGGGTAGATAGTTCATAGAAAGATATTTTATCTTTTAAGTGAGGATTATGTTTATAAATTTGACTAATTATTCTATGTGATAAATTTTCTTTAAAATCTTTGTATTCATCGCCTCTTTTTTTCCATTTACTATCAAACCATTTAGAGTATGCATTAAAATTTGTAGGAATTATCGCTTCTAATGTGGCCGTTTTACCATAGTTTGACTCCCAATCAGGGTCCTTAGCAGATGGAAAAGAAATATACAGCAATGGAAAATCTTTAGACTCATCATTTAGATATTCACGAGTATTGAAATCATGGTCATACGAAGGATATATCCATAAATTTGTATCCTTTATATTTAACTCTTCTGCAGATTTATCGAACCCAACATACAAACAAGCGTGTCCACTTGATGGTTGTACATTTTTTAAATTTGATTGATACGATTTAATTTTAGCATAATCTTTAAGAAGCTTTCCTAAAGTATTTTGTACACCAGCACTGCTTATAACATAGCGAGACTTTATCACATCTCCATTTTCCATAACTACGCCTTGCGCTCTACCGTTATTAATTAATACTTTTTCAACGCCAGCACTCATAAAAATATCGCCACCATTATCTAAAATTTGAGGAGCAATAGATTCAGGAATACTTCTTGAACCTCCGACGGGATAATTAGCGCCATCAAAATAGTGTCCTGCGATAGCACAATGCATAAAAAAACTGCTATCTTTAGGTGGAAGCCCATAATCTCCCCATTGCCCTGTTAAAACCCCAATAAGCTCTTTGCTGCTTATAATATTACTTAAAGCTTCATGTGTTGTTTTATCAGCATATTTAAAAAATTCTTTTGTAAGGTATCTATACAAAAGTAGCTCGCTAACACCAGATAAACTTTTTGCTCCAAAAAACTTAAACATAGATCTGTTAACCTTTCCAACTAAATCAACGTAAGACTCTATTTCAGAAGAATTTCCTGGAAAATAAGAACTCATAGTTTCAATAAATTTTGATTTAGGAGCAACTAAGTCATATGATTTATCAGGAAATATTATTCGATCATAATTGTCTGACATTTTATTCCATTTAAGATTATTTCCTGATATTTTATCAAACAAACGTCTGGAAAAAGAATTTTTTTTATGCACGGAGCCTATATAATGAAGACCTACATCCCATTCATAATTTTGACGATTAAAAGTATGGGTATACCCGCCAATCTTAAAGTGCTTTTCAAGAACAAGGACTCTCTTCCCCTCTAAGGACAAAAGCGCTGCGCTGCAAAGCCCAGAAATTCCTGAACCTATAACAATAACATCGTATGTATCTTTAAGCTTATTAATTGAATATTTTTCAAATCTAATCACACGTACTGCTCCTTACTTATATAAATACTGTAAATCTAATTTAACTAAAATAATTAATCCATAATCTTAAAAGATTGCTTAGAAAATTATTTAACTTCTAAAGCATTTATAAATTTTTCTAAAGACTCTAAATGGATATTATGGCCTGTTTTTTTAATAACTATATGGTTAAATAAATTTTTATTGAGAGATAACATATCTTTACCAATCTTAGTAAATTTACTGTCTTCTTGACCGGTAATAATAGATACTGGAAATTTAAATTCTGAAATTTGATTTCTATAAAAATTCATCTTGCCTTGGCTAAAAGATCTTAAAGACTTACTTAATTGCTCAGGATTATGAGATAAGCGAACTTTTCTCTGCTTAAAAAAACCATCACTATTTATGCCCTTCTGGTTAGCAAATAAGGGGTTGTTTTCCCAAATCCTAATAAATTCTTGATAATTATTTTCAATTATAGCTGTAAGCTTTAAATCTTCTTTAAATCGATGATTTCTATCTTTTTTTTCTTGAATGCCGTATGAAACACTTTCTAAAAATAATTTATTTATTTTTTCTGGATATTTAGAAGCAAAAGCAATGGCTAGCCTTCCCCCCATAGAATATCCACATAAATCAATATTTTTAATGTTAAAATTTTTCAAAATATTATTAAAATCTTTGCACCAATCATCAACAGTATATTTAGCTTTTAAATTATTAAATACACTTTTTCCATGGCCTGGAAGATCTATTGATAAAGTAGATCTTTTTAATAGACTGATGACTTTGTCCCAACAAGAGTGCGCTCCTGTAAATCCGTGAATAAATATAAAAGGAGTTAGAGAATCTCTTTTATTAAAAGAAATAAAATTTGTTGTTTTTTCTGTCTTGACGTATATTTTTTTCAATAGAATCTGCTAGATGTAAAAATTACTTCAAATCCATTATTTCAAGAACTCCATCTCCTCTGTAAATATTGCCATTAGGGAGTTTTATAGTAACATCACTTTTGAATCGAGTATAATAAGGATCTATATTTGACAACTTAAAGAAGAATGGAGCTAGAGGAACCCTAGCTATCTCAAATAACTTTAAGTTCTCGATAACCTCCTTTCCTTCAATTTCAACATAAAAATTATCTTTTGTTAAAATTTTTAGTTTAGAATATAAGGGTTCATTCTTCTTATTATAAAGATCAAGTATCAAGTTTTCCTTTGCGGTAAAGATTCCATTCTGTCCATAATTTTCATAAATGATTCCTGTACTATCAGCAATAAATATGCCTGGAATAGAAAAACCTCCTCTTTTATCAACTGTATTTAGTTCATAACCGATAATAGTATACTGATCAACAGTTCCTCTAAACCATAGCCAATTATCGAAAAGTTTTTGCAAAGGAACATTTCCCCAGTTATGATCATGATAACCTTTTCCTGATATACTGAACTCCTCACCTTTAAATTCTAGAGTTCCACTTACTTCTCCGTTTGGAACGGCCGCTAACCATGCAAAATAATCATCACCAGCATTAATTATTCCATCTTGAGGTCTATATGAAGGAATTGTAGATTTTAAGATTATATCAAAGCCAAATCCATCAAAATCTTTTGAGTCTATTCTGATTCTATAATTTTCTAAATCTCCTTTGAAGATATTATTTGCAAACTTAACATCTGGAGATTTTTTAGAAATTTTTATATCATCTTTAAAAGGGCCTTTTTCATTGAAAAATTTTATTTTTTTATATTCTGTGCCATCTGAATTATTGTAATTAACGCCTATGTAGTAAATATCACCAAAGGGATTAGCTGGATTTGTTATTTTCCAAAAATAAGCAACAATAACGCTTCCATCATTTAATTTTGAGTCAAAGTACCACCATTCATACTCTCCAAACTTATCATTTGTTCTCATTGCATCTTCATAAAGCTGAACATCTTTACCATACTCATTACTTTGAAGCTCAGGATCGAAATTGCTCATATTGTAGCCACCAAAATACAGCTTACCACAACTAGTTGCTAAAAACGTAAATGATATTAAAAGTATATTTAAAATCATCGCCTAACTATCTTTTAAGCGTTTTATTCTTTTTATTACAGGAGGGTGAGAATAATTAAGAAAAATATTAAGCCAGTGAGGCGTTAAATTACTAAGATTTTCTTTAGATAGTTTTTTTAAGCCTGATATTAAAGCTGTAGGATTATTAGCTGTATCAGATGAATATTTATCTGCAGAAAATTCATTTCTACGAGAAATAAACATTGAAAGCACTCCCGATAAAATAGATATAGGAGAATAAAGCATTGAGAAAAATAAAAGACTGGCATATATAGAAAGATTTTCCATTTGAAACACTGCAAACAAATCAGGATTATTTATAAATAAGGATAAAATAAAAAGCATTAGCCCTGTCTGCAGAACTCCAGACACAATCCCCATTTGTATATGTTTAAGCTTATAATGACCGACTTCATGTGCAACAATTGCTAGAATCTCGTCATCGTCCATCTGTTCTAGAAGAGTGTCGAAAAGGGCTATTCTTTTGTTTTTGCCAAAACCACTGAAATAAGCATTTGAATGCGCTGAACGCCTAGACCCATCAACCACCTCTAACTTTTTTACTGGAAAATCTACTTTATTCAAATACGTCTTTATTTTTTCAAGCAAACGTCCATCTTCTAATGGGGTAAATTTATTAAACATTGGAGCTATATAATTGTTAAATAACGGTTGCATTATAATCATAAAAAGAGTCATAAATAGCCAAACAAGTAACCATGCAAAATCATTGAAATAGCCAAAAAATATAAGAATCGTATAAATAACAGGAGCACCAATAAGCAACATCAAAAAATACTGTTTTATTTTATCTTTAATAAATGTGCTTAAAGTAGTTTTATTAAACCCATACCCTTGCTCAATTACAAAAGTATAATAAAATGAGAACGGAAGGCTAAGTAAATCGCTAAATATGGCTAAAAAACCAAAAAATAGAAGTCCTGTAATTTCTTCAGAAAAACCTAAAGACCTGGCAAATAAATCTATTGTATTATAGAAGCCAGAAAAAATAAACACTAAGCTCACAATTAAAGAAAAGGTAGATGTTACATAAGAAAATTTTGAATTAGTTTTAGCATATTCTTGAGACTTCATATATTTACTTTCATCGTAAATATCAGAAAATTCTTTTGGAAGATTTGGATTTAAGGCTCTTATATTTAAAAATCTTACAATTGAGGATAAAATATATTCAAATAAAATAAACCCAATAATTATAATAAAGAAAAAATTCATCAGATAATTTAATCAAAAAAACTGACTAAAATTGATGAAAAGTTATATTCATTTTACATATTTGAGCTTTTTAGGTGTTTTTAAACTATAGTATGTGTCAACACCAGAAATTCCTTGAATTTTAGAATTATCTAAATCTATATGACCTGAAGGAAGAATAAATTCATCCTCAACAGATAAGAGAACTACATCACCTACAACTAAAATACATTTATTTGGCAGAATGTAATCTTTACTAAACTTTAAGCCTATTTTGATTATACTTGATTTAACAAATGGTGCATAAAAATCCTTCAAATAAACTTGATCTATTTTAAGCTCTTTAAACTCAGACTGGCCAAATGACAGTTTTGATGATGTAGAATGAGCTTTTTCAACAAAACTCTCTGAAACACTATTTATTGTTAAAAAAGATGTATTAAGAATATTCTTATAAGTATCTGTTTTTTTATTATTTTGAGGCCTTAGAACAAACCCTACAATTGGAGGTTTTGAACCTAGGTGGATTACAGAACTGAATATTGCAACATTTTCATGATTTTCTTTTGATTTGGTTGCGATCAAATTTGCAGACTTTATTCCTGTGATAGAATTAATTAAGTTTATTCTTTTAACTTTATCCAAATTTAATATGTCATCTGATCTGTAAATCACTTGGCTATCTCTTTATTTGGCACCTAGGGCAATAATGCGTTCCTCTTTGCGCAACTTTTGTTTTTATGATAACTGAAAAGCATCTAGGACATTTTTTACCCTCTTTTCCAAACACATTAAGCTTCAATGCATAATTACCAACATATGAAAAATCATAAGTATAATCACGAATTGTGGTTCCCCCTCTTTTTATAGACTCTTTTAGCACTTTGATGATACCTTTACGGAGATTTAATATCTTTTTTTTTGAAATGCTACTAGAGTTTGATAAAGGATGGATTTTGGCATACCAAAGAGCTTCATCTGCGTAAATATTTCCAATACCACATATAAAAGACTGATCTAGCAGCAATGATTTCATTTGCCTTTTCCTTTCTTTTATTTGATTCAAAATCCAATTTTCCGAAAAACCTTCGCTTAAAGGTTCAATTCCAAGTTTATTATCTAGAAAATCTAAATTATCAAACATATAAAAACGACCAAATTTTCGTACATCTTCGAAAACTAAATACTTATCACCTATAGTTAAAAATAATGATATATGCTTTTTATCTTTTTCAATTGAATTTGCTGCATAAAGCTTGCCAGTCATCCTTAGATGTACGCATAAGAACACACTTTTAAAGACAATTACAATATATTTTCCTTTTCTATAAACATTTTCGATATTCCTTCCTTTGATTTTATTATTAAAATCTGAGATTTTGAAGTTATGCAGAGTTTTTTTCCAATTCACTTGAATTGAATCAAAATTATTACCTAGCAGATGTTTTTTTACAGACTGAGTAACGGTTTCAACTTCAGGAAGTTCTGGCATACTATTTTTTTTTAAATATCATTCAAATGCACTGTGGCAACAAAAAAGAGCTAATGAAATCAGCATAGGAAAAAATAAAAATCAAATAATTTTATATTTATCGTACATCGGTATATCTATTACTTCGCCTTTGAAGTAACCATTATAGATGTTTTCCTTAAGCCATTCTAATTCTTGGTCTAATAATTCTTTGTCATTGAATAGACCTCTCCAACTTTTATCTTTTGCATTATAGCGATATTTCCTTCTTTCTTTAATTTTTTTAATAAGAACCTGATTATATGAAAATCTATTAATTATAAGAAACTGAGGCTTTTCTGCGTTTAACACAAGTTCTTCTAATGGTGGAAATTTTTCATACGATGGATGAAGTAACAGATGGGCCGTCGCATTAACATCATTCATTGCGCGATGAGAGTCATAGAAAAAACCGTGCCATATTGATAAAAGTTCCAACTTGGTATTTAAAAACCCTCTATTCATCCAATTTATATCAGCTTTTGAGCAAGCCCATATATTTTTAAAGTCAATATTTTTCTCTAAAAAGTGTCTGTCAAATGATGCATTATGAGCAACGACAACATCTGAAGCCAAAAGAACTTTTTTAACTTCTTCCCAATCTATAGACACGCCATCAATCATTGATTTTGTAATACCTGTAAGTAAAGTCACCTCATCATCAATCTCAAGATCTGTATCATTGTAAGACTCATACTCTTTAACTGTAGCATAATCTTTATAATCTGATTTATTTACAGCTATAACTCTTGCGCCAATTTCTATAATTTCATCCTTATCATAATTCAACCCTGTAGTTTCAAGATCTAGAAAGCATACCTTAACGTAATTGGAGTCATCTATAAGGTTTGTTTTTATATTTTCAATAAGACCTTCGCCACTATATTTATACAGAGTAATTGAATTTTCTTTTTTTAATTCTTTAATAAATGCCATTATTTTTTATTTATGTATCGATTCTGAAAATCTTGCAAAAATGATACTATCCTTTTTAAATCTTCTTTAGTTTCAAACCCAGACCTATCCATTTCAGCTATTCTGCTAAAATCATCTACCATTAATATACCATTTAAATGGTCTAATTCATGCTGAAAAAGTTTTGACATAAACCCTCTTAATGGTTTTTTGATAACATTGCCTTCTGGCGTATAATATCTTACTTTTATTTTATCATATCTATTTATAAATAACCCTAAGGAAGGAACACTTAAACAGCCCTCAATATCACATTGCTTAGAGCTCTCATCAAAAATGTCTATCTTGGGATTGATATAAATTTCACAGTTATCTGCAATATCATTACCAGATAAAGATGATTTTTCATATTCAGACTCTTTTTTTTCAATCTCTTTACCTTGGTCTTCATCATCGCAATGATGCATACCAATAAAAATAGATACATTGTACCCTATTTGATTGGCAGCTATACCTGCACAAGGTATTTCTTTGTATGAATCTGTCAAATCTTGAATTATACTTTTTACTTCATCAGAAATCGGAAATTCTACTTTTTTTGTTTTTTGATGTAAAAAATCTATACTTTCATTAAGCAGTTGTTCTTCATTCCATATCTTAACTATTTCTCTAACTGGCATTTTTTTTAATAAATTTATAATGTTTTTTAATTGGCTCTTCAACTTTCCAAGTACAATTCAAGCCTTTAGGAAATACAACATAATCTCCAGAACCTATATTTACAGAATTTATAGGACCTTTTACAAGAACTTTTCCACTAATAATATAGCAGTGTTCTTCTTGCTCATAACTCCAATCAAAGACACTTACATCGCATGACCATAAGGGCCAATCTTTAAAATCTTCTAACTTTTTATTTTTAATAACTTTAATTTTCATAAACCGGAACACCTCTAACTGTTTCTTTAATTAAAAAATCCACAACATCTTCTATTTTTTGATTTTTTTTAAATATCTTCAACTGCATATCTGCGCTAGTTCCTTTTTCAACTATATTTTCAATGTTTTCAATATATTTGTTAGTTCCAAGGTCATCCACAACATCTTTAATAAAATCGAGCATCTCATAAACCAAACTTTTAAACAAAACCTCCTTATCTGCACCTAAATCTATAAGCTTTGCATTTACACCATATTGACAAGCTCTCCATTTATTTTCATGAATCAAAGAACTCCTATAATCTCTCCATGTCTGATTAGACTTCCTAAGAACAATAAACTTTGCTACAAGAGCTTGAATTAAAGCCACAATAGACAATGCATCTTTTAAGTTTGTAACACAGTCACACATTCTGAATTCAAGAGTAGGATACGATTTATGAGGCCTTATATCCCACCATATTTTTGTTGCATCGTCGATACTATTGCTCTTAATTAGAGTCTTAACGTAAAGCTCATACTCCTGGTAAGATGAAAAAATTTCTGGGACTCCCGTTCTTGGTAAATCCTCAAAAATAATACTCCTAAAAGACTTAAATCCTGTTTCACTACCTTGCCAGAATGGAGAAGAAGAAGACAATCCCATTATATGGGGAATAAAATACCTCATCTGATTCATGATATCCATCTTTAAATCAAGGTCTTTTATTCCAATATGTACATGCATTCCAAAAATAAGCATTCTCTTACCAACATACTGAGTAGAGTCCATAAAACCATGATATCTAGAATTATCTGTAACTATTTGATTTTTCCAGTGAGAAAAAGGATGAGTGCCTGCCGCAATAATATCGAGATTGTTTTTATTGGCATATTGTTTTACGATTGCCCTTAAATGCTTTAAATCTTTTTCTAAATCAAAGAGATTGTTGCAAACCTGACTCCCTATCTCTATTTGTGACTGCAAAAGCTCAGGCTTAATATCATGCTTAGAAACTAAAGACCCTTCTTTTAAAATTTCTGTAACATAAGATGTCAACTCTCTTGTTTTAGGGTTTATTAGTTGGTACTCCTCTTCAACCCCTAAATTAAGCTCAGATATTTCTTTAATCATATAGAGTCTACAAAGCTCCTAATTTTTTTAAAATAATTAATTCCAGCACGATACATAATATCATTATGATTAGCACCTTCTACAATAAAAATATTTTTATTAGCAGATTTTGAAGAATCATGCATTAAAACACCTTGCTCCAATGGCACGATATGATCCTGCCTTGCATGAATAATTAGTAAAGGAGATTTATAATTTTCAATTTTCCTTAAGCTCTCAAAACCATCTTCCAGCTCAAAGCCAACCTTCTTATAATCCAATCCAACCAATTTGAACAAATCGTATTCTGTCGCGAAACCACTTTCTATTATGCATCCATCTATACAATCTTCTTTTTTTGAAATAATTTGAGCTGCAGAAGCACTTCCAAGAGACCTACCCATAATGACTACTTTTTTATTATATCCTTTATTTTTAAGTATCTTTAAAAAGCAATCAAAAGACTCAACTGCGTCAGATAAAAGATTTTCTTTTGTAGGGACACCTTTAGATAAACCATACCCCCTGTAATCAATAACTATTAAATTGAAATTATGTTGGTTGTAAATTTTAGCTATATCATCGTACTCACAAGCGATTTCACCATTTCCATGAAAAAAAATAATATTATCAAATTCACTATTCACTAGAAACAATCTAGCTCCTATAGATACTCCATCTGACAACAAAACAAAAGTATCTAAAGAGTCCTGAGGCTTAACTGAATTTCGAGGAAAAAATATTGAATTGATAATATTTTCTTTATCGTTCATATATAAAGTAATACTTTATCCTTTACATTTAAATCCCATATAAATAATAAAATTAAATCTTTCACTTATCTGCAAAAATCCAATTTACTGGAGCCTTCCCATTTTTAATTAAATAATTGTTAGTCTTGGAGAAATGCCTGCATCCAAAAAATCCACTATATGCAGAAAACGGTGACGGATGAGCTGCCTTTAAAATGTAATGCCTGTTGACATCTATTAAGTCAGCCTTATTTTGAGCATTTTTACCCCATAACAAAAATACAATTTTGGAACAATTTCTGCTAATATTTTGAATTACCTTTCCAGTAAATCTTTCCCAGCCTATATTTTTGTGCGAATTTGGCTTACCTGATTGCACCGTTAAAACGTTATTTAGCATTAAAACCCCTTGGTCTGCCCAATTCTGAAGAAATCCTGATTTAGGAATGCCTAAGCCTAAATCAACACTTATTTCTTTAAATATATTAACCAATGATGGCGGAGGTTTAACGTCTTTACATACACTAAAACATAGTCCATGAGCCTGCCCTTTGCCGTGATAAGGGTCTTGACCTATTATAACTACTTTAATACTTTCTACAGGTGTGGAATTAAAAGCATTAAATATATTCTTCGCTCTTGGATAGACCTTCTTCGAATTGTATTCTGATTTTAAAAAAGCACTCATCTCTTTAAAGTAAGACTTGTCAAACTCTTCTTTCAACAATTTATACCATGATGCCTCAATATTAACTTCTCTACACATATTCTATCAATCAAAATGCTTTGGAGGTTTTTTAGAAGATAATATTTTATTTACTTTTAAAACTCTATCAAAAACTGAATTTAAGAACAACAACCTTTCTTTCTCATTCCTCATCTCAATAAAACTCTGTTTTAATGATATGTTTAGATTTATAAATTGACAGAAATCAAAAGATATGTTCTTAGAAATCTCAGTCTCAACATTATTCATTAATTTATTAGCAATCAATACTTTTAAATACTTATCACGAGTTTTATTTAAAAGACTCCTATTTTTATTGGAAGGCGTCTCATTTTCTATTAAAACAACATCACCAAACCATAAGCCTAATTCATTATATTTATCTTTTATTTCAAATCTTTCAAAACCTTTAACAATCACATCGTACGATCCATTATCGTAACGACTTATGATTTCTTCTACCTTAGCAGTACAACCAAAAACAGCAGTTTTGTTTTTATTTTTATTTACTATACCAAATTTTTTTTTGCCAGCAATGCAATCTTTAATCATTTTTTTATATCTATCTTCAAAAATATGCAAAGGAATTACTTCTCCAGGGATTAGTACTATATTTAATGGGAAAAGAGGGATTCTTAAAAAGGAAGATTTCACTCGGACCTCACAATTCCAGGATCAAGATAGAAAACTTCCCTTCTTGAATTTGTAAATAAATTAGACCATCTAATTGCATCAAACTCAACAAACAGCATTGCACATACTGGGAATCTTGAGATTCCAGAATCTGACAGTTCATCAGCTAATTCATGGAATGTTGGATTATGTCCAAAAATAGCTACAGAATTAACATTATTATCGATTTTAGAAATTATCGATTTTAGAATATTTTTATCAGACTGATAAATCTCAGCCTCAAGCTTAATTTTTTCAATTGGATAGCCTACCTCGGAAGCTATAAGCTCACATGTTGTAAGTGCCCTTTTAGCTGTACTTGTAATCATTGTATCAAACAAAATACCTTTTCTATGCAATTTTTTACCCATAATCACACTATCATCAACGCCTCTGCTATCTAACTCTCTATCATGATCAGATATTTTTAAACCGCCCCAAGGTGATTTAGCGTGTCTATTTAAAAGAAGATACTTCATTTTACATGCCTTACAGTTTAGATATAAAATATTTTAAATATATAATCAATTTAAAATTTTACAAAAAAATATATCATGGATTTAATTTAATAAAAATTAATTTAAAAATCTACCTACCTAAGAATTTCTGTCAAACCAATTTCTATAAGATTTACTAATGATGTCAAAGTCAATTGATATAATTTCTGGAGTTTTATAATTGTGCTTGCTTGCTATAGTACTATTTACTTTTTTAATGTTTTTTGATTTACATTTAACAATAAGCATATACTCTATATCATTTCTGACTCTTTCATTCCATACATAGGCAGAATTAACTCTATCTATAATTTGAACACACGGAGAAACCCCATTGAGCAACAAAGCGTCTCTTATTTTATAGGCGCTACCTTTATCATTGGTGGTAGTTATTACAGCTTTATACATTATATTAAAATTATTACTAAAATAATAAAAATTCACTAAATTTAAGCTGAGCTTTAAAGTATTCGGAATGTTATTTTTAGACCTTTCAAATTACTTATAGGGAGATTTACTCCTTATTTCAAAAACAGGCCTTTCATTTAGTGATCAAGGAAGTTTGCGATTCAAGGGAAATCACCCACTCATTTTCTAAAGAAAAGGAGTACTAAAAATGCACTCCGAATGCTAGAAGCTCTTCATTTAGGTTTCAATAAGCTTATCGATAAAGTTGAAATCCTCTTTTCTTCCTCTTACTTTGATTCGTATAAATTTATAGCCATCATCTCTTGAATCTACCTGAAACATTCTATATATATTCTTCAAAAGGCTTGATTTATCATGCTTAAGAACTATTGTCCTTGATATAAAATCTTTATTAATAAAATTTAAAATCTGTTTTTTCAAATAGTCTACCATTATATGTTCTTTAGCTGAAACAAAAATAGCATCTGAATACTTTTTCTTAAGAAAGCTCATCTTTTCTTTATTTTTAATTTGATCTATTTTATTAAAAACCAATATAAAGTTCTTTAATTTAATGCTCATGTCATCAAGTGTAAATTTCACAGTGCTTATATGCTCTGAAATAACTTTTCTAGACTCACTCCCATCCACTATAATTAAAATCAAATCAGATTTATCAACCTCCTCAAAAGTCGATCTAAATGAAGCAACTAAACTATGAGGTAATTTTTTTATAAATCCAACCGTATCTGTTATTAATGCATTTGTATTTTTGTCAATTGAAAAGGCTCTAGTTGTTGTATCTAGTGTAGCAAAAAGCTTATTTTCGACATATGTTGAGTCTGGTTTGCATATAGCATTCAACAATGAAGATTTTCCTGCATTTGTATATCCAACGATAGACGCTCTAAATGAATTATCTCTACCAGCAGACTGCACTTCTCTATTTTTTTTAATTACTACAAGCTCTTTTCTTAGCTTTGTAATCTTATTTCTAATAAGCCTTCTATCTATCTCTATTTGCTTCTCTCCAGGCCCTCCTCTTGTACCAACTCCTCCCATTTGACGCTCAAGGTGAGTCCATTGCCTTGTTAATCTAGGAAGCATATATTGAAGTGAAGCAAGCTCTACCTGATACTTAGATTCTTTAGTTTTTGCATTATTTTTAAATATTTCTAAAATAATACCCGTTCTATCAAAAATGACTATTTTTTTGGTTAAAAGTTTTTGAATATTTTTAAATTGAGAAGGAGATATTTCCTCGTTAAAAAAAACATATCGACAATTTAATAAGCTTGCTTTTCTCTTAATAGATTCTAGCTGACCTTTACCATAATAAGTAGATGGATTGATTTTTTTTAAATTAAATATCTGCTGACCCAGTACATTGAAACCCAATGTAGAAGCTAAAGACGCATACTCTGTTAAACCATCTTTCAGTTCTTCTTCACTGTAAAACTGAGAACCTGTAACTAAAAAACATTCCAACTTATAGCCTTTTTTCAAAAAAACCTGCTAAAAATGATTCTAGGATCAGAAGCAAAATTGAAATCAACATAAAAACTCTCCACACTTCAGTTCCTCTAATTCTGTTTTTTACGGTTTCATAAAAACTATCTGTATAATCAAAAATCGCCACATTCTTGAAGTTTTGGATTATAACATCATCAGGCAATTTATCAAATACAGTCTCCGTAGAATCTGTATTTACTACAAGCTGTTTTAAAAGCATATCTTGATATTTTATCACATAGTTACCTGGATTCTTTATATTGCCTAAATATACCTTATTAGAATTATTTCTAACTTTTTCTTTATAGCCCGATTCACCAATAATCATGATAGGACTTTTGTAATCTTTTAGATATGTGGCGTTGAGAGGATTTTCAGATATAGATGTAAATTCAGAATCTCTCTTATCTTTTGAGGTTAGCACATAGTAAACAAATGGAATGAATGAAGCCTTTACAGGAAAATCGCTATCAGAAAGATTTAAGCTTACCCCGACAACATCAATTAATCCTTCATTGTAAAACCGCCTATTCCATAAAGAGTTTAGCCTTGATGTTTCAATCATCGAAGATTCATCTAAAGGAAGACCTAGAAATCGATTTACCTTAAATAAATCGCTTTCTTTTGCACCAGAAAAGACCTCCTTGAATAAATTTTTATTAAGAATATCGTTTTTTGTTACGACAATTGAATTTTCTGAAAAATTTAATCTGTTATCAAAAAAACTAAAGTCTATCAAGGCTTGATTTTTATCTGTATTCGGAAACCAAATTAAATGCCCTCCAGCTTCAACATATCTTTCAAAATCATACAGACCAGAATCATTGTTTGGAATTTCAGAAAACACTACGTCATATTTCATTAAATTACTATAATTAGAATTACAATTTTGCAAAGAAACAACCTTATCTTCAGATATGGAATTGACAGCTAATGTTAGAAAATTTCTTAACCCTGCATCATAAATATCACACAAACATGCTTTTATTTCTGGCAATATTTTTAGTCTTGAATAATATTTATCACTAATAATAGATTCTTCAATTTCTAATTCTGCAACTATATTGAAATCACCCCTACTTTCAAATAGCCCATTAAACTCAATTGAATTCATACCTTTGTATAAGCTTACATTTTTAACCAACTTCATATCGTCTAAATATAGATATGCATTAATAGATTCATAAGGATTACTACTATAAACATCAACCTTAACTGTAAATGGCTCATTTGGCAATATCACTCTATTATCAGTAGTAATTGATTTGATTACGGGTCTCTTTTTTTCATTAAAAGTATTAAAGAAAGTTGTATTCCACCATTCAATCTGATCTATTCCTTTAAAAAAATCAGCATCTAAATCACTAAATATATACAGATCTCCATTTTCATAAATCTGCTTAGATTCATCAAAGTATTCCTCTATCAAATCCACTAAATACGAGGCTTGATAATTATGAATTAATTGCAAGTCATTAATGTTAAACTTTTCAATTAAGCCATCATAAACAAGGTTTTTATTGGCTGAAACAATTCTTAAATTTGTGGAAGGGCTATACTCCTTAATTATTGAAGCAAGTAAATTATTAAAACGTTTTGCCTGTTCATCATGAATATCTTTGCTGAAATTAGAATACGTATCATCTATTAAAACTCCAACTATGCTAGAGGTTGGATCATAAAAAGCACTATTAAGACTTGATTTTAAAGTAGGTCTTGATATAGCTAAAATTAAAAACAGAATTATAAGCATTCTTATTAAGAGAAGAAAAATATTTATAAGATTAATATTTTTAACTGAATCACTTTTTAAAACATTTACAAATCTGATTGCTCCAAATTCAATAGTTTTAAATTTTCTATTATTTATAATATGAAAAATGAGAGGAATAAAAGTGACCGGCAAAAGCCATAAAACTGAGCTGAAAATAAACTCCATCAGCCTCCTAAAGATATAATTATAGCAGCTACAACAGGAACAGACAAATTATCATCAATTTTAAATAATGAAAATAACTCTACAAGGGTTGCAACAATAATTGCGATGAATGAAAAAAGGAAATCTATTTCTGGGTATAGCAATAAAATTATTAGAAACGAAACTGTAAAAAAAGCAAAACTACCTTCTAAAGTTTTATCAAAAATTTGTGTTTTTCCATACAATCTTCCAATAAGCGCGGCGGCAGTATCAGAATAACTCATAATCAAAAGTGCAGCTATGCAAGTATACTTATCAAAAAACAAAAGAACAATCAATGACGCTAGCATAACATAGCTAGCACCTGTCAGCCTGTTTTTTTCAAATTCTCTAGTAATTCCTCCTAAAAAACTGTGATAAATTTTATTAATATTGCTATTATATATTCTTACAAGATCCAAACCTATCATTAACATCGTAACAATAAAAACAAAAGCCAAAACAGATTCTTGCTTCCAGAAAAATAACAAAAAAGCTATTCCTGAATTACTCAGATGTATGCTTTTTCGCAAAAACTCGTCTTTGATAGATATATTATTTTTCATACATCAGCTCATTATAACGCTCTTCTATATTTTGAGCTTTGTAGAGCCCACTACCTACAACAGTTATATCTACCCCTGTTTCATATACAGAATCAATAGTTTTAATATTCACTCCGCCATCAACACCTACAAGTATCTCTCGATCTTTGACCATTTCTACAATATTCTTCATTTTAGGAAGCATATCAGGCATAAAATCCTGCCCTCCAAAGCCAGGCTCAACAGACATTACAAGGATATAGTCAATAATATCAATATATTTCTCTAAAATAGATTCATCTGTTCTTGGCTTTAAAGCTAATCCGCAATTAACTCCTTTATCTTTTATACTAACCAAGTCTCTCACTATATTTTTTGATGATTCGGTATGAATTATCAATGTATCTGCACCCGCATCAATAAATTCATCGATATAATTCTCAGGTGAATTCATCATTAAATGTGTTTCAAGATGAGAATTTGTAAGCTTTCTAATTGCTTTTAATATAAAAGGACCAAATGTGAAATTGGGAACAAAATGACCATCCATAACATCTATATGCAACCTATTTATTCCTAAATCTTCAACTAATTTAATCTGCTGGCTAAGGATTGAAAAATCTGCTGAAAGCAGCGAAGGTGAAATAACTCTCATATTATTCTCCGTATTTAGTTACTGTTATATCTATTTTGATTGGTGCTGTATACTTAATACCTTCTATAACTTCTATATTATAGCCATTAGCAGATATATAAGAAAGTTCATAAACTGTATCTTCTAAAAAATTATTATTATCTATTTTTTTTATTTCTCCAACTAGAAATCCTCTCTTTTTCAATTCCCCTATTGCATACTTAAGGCTTTTTCCAACAACATCAGGAATAACATATTCGTTTGGAGGTCTTCCATTGCAAACCCATAAAGAAACTGAATCGCCTTCAATTACATGTTCTCCTTTTTCTGGTAACTGCCTAGAAACATGACCAATGCTATCTTGCTCATCAAAATAATAAAATATATTTCTTTCATCAATAGATAGTCTGTCCAGCCTAATGCTATTCTTAGCTTCTCTTATATCAAGCCCTATATAGCTTGGCATTTTTATTTTTCTCCTATCACTAAAAACTACCAACTCTACATTTCGACCTTTTTTTACTTTTGTATAAGGCTTAGGATATATATCATGAACAGTAAAAGGAATACAACCATTACTATAGTCTATCATCTTAACAGAAACATTGAATTTATTTTTATTTAATAATTTAAGTGCATCACTCTTATATTCGCCTAATACATCAGGCATATAAACTTCTTCAATGTTAACTAAAGTTGACAAGATTGGATTAAACATAAACAGCCACAATAAAAAGCAAACAAAACAATTTATCATAAAAATTATAATTTTATAAAATTTCATTTTTTTATTTTTGTTATAAATATCATCAAAAGTTATACCCTTATCAACCTTGCTCCAAACACTCCTTCCATTTCTCCATTCAAGGGTGAAACTGATAAACAACCATTAGAATCTACATAACAAGAATCTATATATTGAGATGCGTCGTCTAATAAAAAATCACTGTTTAATTTTAAAAATTTATCAATAATTTGCCAATTTTCATTGCTATATATGCTACATGTAGAATAAACTATCGCACCTCCAATTCTAATAGCATGTGATAACTTTTCAAGTAATGCATACTGACTTTCTACAAGCTTCTTTATATTGATATTTTTCCATCGAATATCTGGATTTTTCTGAATAGTTCCACTGCAACTACAAGGTGTATCAATTAATATTTTATCCATAATAGAAAACGTACCTAACGTAGCGTCTTTAGATGTTATATTAACTTTTTTATCTTTAAATGAATTTTTAAGCAATTTGCAACGACTATGACTTTTATCATTTAACCATAAATTACCCTTACCTTTCATGATTTCATAAATATACTTAGATTTACCCCCTGGTGCAGCACAAGCATCTAATACTTTATCATTTTTTGCTATATTTAATAACTTTACCACTAAACCTGCCCCAGGAGATTGAACCTCTAATAAATTCTTTTTTTTTACATATTCATTTATTGCATATTGCGAATTTTCTAAAGCAATATAATTGTTCAAAAACCTGTGTACCTTACTTATTTTAATATCTATTAATTTATCTACCTTTTTAGCAACATCTTCTTTAATTCTAAACCAAACTTCCCCTGATTTATCATCCCAGTTGCAGATTTTTAAAATATCCTTTTTAGAAAAATTTTCTATCAAAATATTTTCAATAGATTTTGAATAGTTTAAAAGACCTTTTATCTGTTTTATCTTTCCACCATCTCTTATAAAGGACATCAAAATTGCATTAACCATTCTCGAAAACTTCAGACTCTCTTTTTTAGCTATTTCAACAGTAGAATTCACACTTGCATAATCTGGTATAGAATTCATACATGAAATCTGATAAAAACCTAATCTAAAATAATTTTTATATATCTCACTTGTTTTTGAATAATCGCCATTATAATAATCACAGATATTTCTATCAAGTGTCTTTTTTTTCCTTATGACACCATAAGTTAGAAACTTTATAAAAGAAGTATCTTTTAAGCTTAAGCCAGAAACATACTTATTAAATTCATATTTTAAATTTTTTTTATCTATTAAGACATTGTTCAATACTTGAAGAGATCTAAACCGAGAATCTTTATTTAAATTCATACTTATGTTTAGGATTGCCACCTAGATAGCCATTAATAAACTCAATACTCGATATATTTTTTTTTGATTCTAGCTTCAAAGAAATAATTCTGATTACCCCTGAACCACAAAAAACAAATAATTTTTTTTCATGAACATATAGTTGACCAGGATTTCTTTTATAGGCATCAGAGAATCCGCTGCTGGAGAGGCCTTCAATTGAACTTTTTATTATTTTTACTCGAACAGCTTTAAAGTACGTATGCATACAGGGATATGGAGAGAAAGCTCTAATTTTATTATGGATTAAAAGCGATTGTTCTTCCCAATTTATTTTTAACTCATTTTTACTTATTTTAGGAGCAAAAGATTCCACTGAGGATGAAAATTCTATTAGATTGTTCTTTCCTGCAAGAACTAATTCTAATGTTTCTAACATAAAAAGACCACTTTTTAAAAAAAGCTTAGTCCAAAGATCTCCAAAACTATCATTTTTATTTACATCTACTTTTTTTTGATTGATTAATTCACCACTATCAACTCTCTCATTTATAAAAAAACTTGATAAACCAGATGAACTTTCATTATTTATAATAGCTCTTTGAATAGGTGCCGCTCCTTTATATGAAGGTAAAATAGAAGCGTGAATATTAACAGCTCCGTAATCAGGGATAGAGTAAATCTTTTTTGGTAATATTTTATACGCAACAACCACATAAATATCTGCTTTAATTTTCTTGAGCTTATTTATAAAAAAATTATCATTAATTTTATCTTTCTCTATTAGTCTCAAATTTCTTTTTATAGCAAAATCTTTTATTGGTGTAGATTTCAAATTCTGACGCCTACCATACTTTTTATCTTCATTTGTCACTACTGCTAATACTTCATGCTCTTTAGATTCACAAATAGCCTCTAAAGCCTTTATACCAAAATCAGCATTACCAAAAAAAACAACTTTCATTTTCTATGAATTATTCTTCTTATTTTCTTTTTCTACTAACATTGCAACATATGACTTTGCTATATGTAGTTTTACATTATTTCCAGCGTCTATTAAGAGTTTTTGCTTTTCTGTTCCAACAAAATCAACAATAACACCATAAATGCCACCTCTAGTAAGTATGCGATCTCCTTTTTTGAGATTTTTGATCATTAAATCAAATTCTTTCTGTTTTTTTGTTTGCGGTCTTATTACTATAAAGTACATAATCAAAAACATTAACAAAAAAGGGATTATTGTTCCAAAAAAACCACCAGCCGCTGACATACTTTGATTTGCAAATAAAATATCCATATAATAATTTCCTTATTATTAATTAATTTCTTTATATAAAATAGATTCATGAAAATCTACGAATTATTTTTAACTTGTCCTAAAGGCTTAGAGGAAGTTTGCAAACAAGATTTGGCTGGTCTTAATCTTGAAAACCTAAATATATTAGATGGAGGCCTATCTTTTAATGGCTCTATTAATACTATCTGTCAGGTCAATTTATTATCGAGAATAGGCATGCAATTACTAATCAAAGTAAAAAGTTTCTCCCTAAGCTCAATTAAAGATTTCTACAAAAGCATATATGACTATTATTGGATAAAAATACTAAATCCGCGTATGACATTCTCTATATCTAGCAACATTTACAATAAAAATAAACTATTTGATAATTCTCAATTTGTATCCTTAAAAGCAAAGGATGCTATAGTAGATAGGCTAATCAAAGAAAAAGGTAAAAGACCTAATGTTGATAAAATTAATCCAGATTTAATTATAAAAATCACAATACAAGATAATATGTGTAATATTTATTTAAACTCATCAGGATCTCCTTTATATATAAGAAATTACAAACAATTATCAAACCACAAAGCTCCTATAAATGAAAGTATCGCATCCGCCTTAGTATATTTATCTAATTGGGATAAACAAATAACACTAGCAGATCCTCTTTGCGGTTCAGGAACAATCTGCACAGAAGCATCAATGATTAAACAAAAAATTCCTCCTGGTATAAATAGAAATTTCAGTTTTCAAAGATGGCTAAACTACGATAAAGACCTATTTAAAGTGATTCGTAAAAAATTACTAAATAATATAGACGAATCATCTAAAATAAATATATTTGGCTCTGATATAAACTCAGCCTATATTAACGAATGTAAAAATATATTAAGATTGTTCAGATATAATCTTGGGATAAATTTTAAAATGAATAACATATCCTCTACTAATTATGAAAATTCTACAATTATAACAAACCCTCCATATGGTATACGACTCAGTGATTCAAATAATGATAATTTTATAAAAAATGGACTAGACAGATTACTTGACCATGGAAATGATATTTATGTTATATACCCTGAAGAAAACAGTTTCATTAAAGATAATTATGATTATACTATTTTAGCAAATCTTTACAATGGTTCAATTAAATGTCAATTCTATAAATTACATAATGTTTAAAATTGGCAACATAAAAGTAAAGACTCCTCTTTTTTTAGCTCCCATGGCTGGAATAACAGATACGACTTTTAGGTCTCTATGTAAGAAAATGGGCGCAGAAATAGTTTATACAGAGTTTGTAAGCGCCAATGGAATAATTCGAGAAAATAAAAAAACATTAGATATGATGAAATTTTCAGAAGAAGAACGACCTATTGGAGTTCAAATATTCGGAGATGACGCTGAAATACTAGGTCATTCAGCAAAAATTATAAAAGATAGATTTTCTCCGGACTTAATAGATATAAATTTTGGATGTCCTGTGCCTAAAATAACAAACAAAGGTGCAGGTTCTGGTGCAATGAAAAACATGACTCTAATGATTAAGATGGCTGAAAATGTTATCAAGAACGCAGAAAACATACCGGTGACTGTCAAAATGAGAGCTGGTTGGTCACAAGATAAAATAATTTCAAAAAAAGCAGGTATAGAGTTAGAAAAAATAGGAATCAAAGCAATAACATTGCACCCAAGAACATCAAACCAAAAATTTACTGGAAGAGCAGATTGGAGCCTTATTAGAGAGTTGAAAGATTCAGTCCAAATTCCAATTATAGGTAATGGAGATATCCAAAAGCCAGAGGACTATCAAAAAATGATACATGAAACAAATTGTGATGCGGTAATGATAGCTAGGTCTGCTCTTGGGAATCCTTGGATATTTAAACAAATTAAAAGCATCATATATAAAAACAAATATGATGAAATTAGCTTAGAAAATAGAGTTCGTCTTTGCAATGAACACTATATGTTATTAAAAAAAGATAAAAGTGAGCAACATTGCTTAAACCTTACAAAAAAACACTACAGCTGGTATTTAAAGAATTTTCCAAATGCTTCTTTCTGGAGAATAAAATTCATGAAATCACACAGCCTTGATGAAATTGAAGAGAACTTAAAAGATTTAAACGCAGAGTATGGGATCAATATCTGAAATTATGGAATATGATTTAAATCTGAAGTTAAAACACCTCCTGATATAATAGCTTTAAAACCCTCATCAACGCTAATGCCGGTATCCTGAACTTCTATTTTAGGTACAAACAGCAAATATGCTGATGTAGGGTTTGGAGTTGTAGGTACAATAACATGATAGAAATCATCACCTTTCCTGCTTTTTGATTCACCGGTTACAAAACCTATAGTCCAAACTCCCTTACGAGGGAACTCAACCATTACAACTTTTTTGAAAGACTCACTATCTGAATTAGATATAGTTTCTGTAATCTGTTTTATTGTTTTGTAAATAGTGTTAAAAAAAGGGATATTATAAAAAACATAACTTTCAATTTTTTGATAATATTTTTTACCAAAAATGGATACAAAAAAACCTAAAATATAGAGTAGAACTAAAGTAAATAAAAAGCCAATGATAATATAAAAATAATCGATATAAACCTTTGGTATTTCAAACCTAATAAAGATTTCATATATCCATTTATAAGGCATAACTGAAGAGATTAAAAAGATTATTTTATAGACAATCCAGAATGTCAGAGTTGCAGGCAGTATAAACAAAAAGCCCTTTACTATATATTTCTTTTTTTTCTTATTATTTTCTTTCAAATCTTTCATCTAGCTCATCTTCAGTTAAATTTATAATTATTGGTCTACCATGTGGGCAATAATATGGATTTTTTGTAAAGAACAATCTATTAACTAAATGCTTCATTTCTTGACTTTCTAATTTCTCTCCTGCTTTAATAGCTGCTTTACATGCATATGTTGCACACATGTTATCAATGAAAGAACTTGAAATCTCATTATGTTTAATATATAAATCTAATATTTCTCTAATTATTTCAAGCTCTTTACCAAAAGGAGTTTCAATTGGAGATGATTCTACTATAATTGTATTATTTCCAAACTCTCTTATTCTAAAACCTAATTTATTTAAATAAGGATAAAGCTCTACTATATGGCTATACTCTTCATCCTCAAATTCTAAATATTGTGGAAATAATAAAGTTTGTGATTCAAGGCCATTCTTGTCAACTCTATCTTTAGCCATTTCATATAAAATTCTCTCATGAGCAACGTGCTGATCTATTATTAAAAGACCTCCGTTTATTTCTGTTAGTAAATATTTTAAATGAATTTGCCATATATCGTTAATATCATAATAAGTCTGAGAAAGCTCATTTTCAACAATTTCATCCATAGATTCTGGCTTTATTTTTTCATCTTCAAACTTTTGATAATTAACAAAATGTTTCTGAATATCATCGGGGATTTCCTTTAATAGCTGATCTCTAAAATCTAAATTATTTTGAATCTGGCTTTCATCTACTCTATCAAATTGGCTATAAAAGGAGGGAGATGCAACAACAATGTGTTTTATAGATTCAGAAATACTTCTTTTTATTATATGGTATATATGTTGTTGATTCTTAAATCTAACCTCATTCTTATTAGGGTGGACATTAACATCTACAGAATCATAAGGCATAGAAATATTCAAAACACAAAAAGGATACTCATTCCTTTTAATAGCAGATAAGTAAGGATTACGAATAGCTTTAGCGATAGAAGAATCTTTAATTAATCTTTTGTTTAAAAAAATAAATTGATTAACATTTCTTTTTCTTAGCAAATCCATGTTGCCTGTAAATCCTTCTATTTTATAATCCTCTTTAAGATAATCTACTTTAATTATAGAATTGCTATATCTTTTCCCAAAAATATCAATAATTCTATTTTTAAGATTTGAAGCAGGAAGATTATATATTTCTCGATTATTATGAATATATTTAAATTGAATTGAAGGATAACAAAGAGCGTATGCCTTAACAACTCCTGTTATTTTATTTAATTCTTTACTTTCATTCTTAAGAAATTTCTTTCTTGCGGGCAAATTATAAAAAAGATTTTCTACTTTTACAGAAGTACCTTCAACTGAAGAGGCTTTTTTAAAAGACTTTATTTCTCCTCCATTGATTTTAATTTCAATAGCGCTCTTAGCAGATGTTTTTGATACAGCAGAAAGCATAGAAACTGATGCAATACTTGGCAAAGCCTCACCTCTAAAGCCTAATGTCTTTATTCCATTTAAGTCTTTTTTTTCAAATATTTTACTTGTAGCATGCCTACTAAATGCTAACTTTAAATCATCTTTTAATATACCTAAACCGTCATCTTTTACAGTAATATTCTTTAATCCATAATCTTTTATAAAAACATTAATTTTTCTTGATTTTGCATCAATAGAATTCTCTATTAACTCTTTTACTACAGAAGAAGGGCTCTCTATGATTTCTCCTGCTGCAATATTATTAACTATATTAGATTTTAATTTTTTTATGTTCCCCATATTATATAATAACACCCTTATCTAACTTGTAGAATAATTTTTTATTACTTTTTTTGATAGAATCTATTTTTTTCTCTATTAATTTAACATATTCTTGATCATCAGATATTTCTTTTAAATTAATATTGATATTCATTAAAGCTCCATTTATAGATGAGCGAATCATTTCTATACCTACTCCAAAATCACTTATACAGCTCATATTTATATCCTTAAAAACTTTTGACATTATTTTTAAAAGAGCATTACCTGCTATAAGCATACTCAAAGGAGGTTCAATAGCAACCTTATACGATTCCTGGATTCTTATTATCCTTTTATTTTTTTGCTCTTCATTTTTTCTAGGCAAAGAAAAAGCCTTCATTACAAATGAAAAAGCATCTGCATCTTTTTGCACTAGATCTATAAAATCATTCCTTAGAAACTGAACCTTGTCTCCATTCTTTTGTAAGGCACTGCTATATTTTGAAAAATTAATAGCCATCGCAACTAAAGAGCAACTAAGCGCACCACTCAATGCACTAACACAGCCTCCTCCAGGAGTTGATTTTTTACGAGATAATTCATCTAAAAAAAACCTCATTTTTTTATTAATAAAATTATCGCTTTCAATAACAGCATCTTCAATGATCATTTTACTACTATCAAATAAAGAAATGTCATTCAATCCTAGAGAGTTTACAGCAGCTTGAATAATGTCTGACTCAGGAACAGCTATACTCTCATTTTGCTTTTTTAGAAAATATTTTCCAGAAGAAACTATGGCTTCTTTAGGTATAAGGCCAACAATTTCACTGCCTGTGACTCTTAGTCCTCTTTTATTAGCCTGCATTCTGATTTCCTCAAAAACCTCATGCATAGAAGTTGTTCTATAATTTGTTAAATTAACTGACACCTGAGCTCTTCCATACTCTTCTATATACCAACCTACAGCTTTTACATTTTTAAATTTGCCAGGCACTTTTATTATATTATTATTTGAATCTCTTATAATTTTTCCATCAGAGTCTCTCTTTGCCCTTCCTTGCTCTCTTATGTCTAAAGCTATATCACTTGCTTTCTTTTTATCTTTAGTGTTAAGGTTTACATTGTATGCAATTAAAAACTCTCTAGCTCCAACAGCTGTAACTCCTGCGCTTTTATTGATTTCAGATTCTCCAAAATCTGGACACCATCCCACTTCTTTTATTTTTTGACTCATTCCCTCATATTCTCCAGACCTTATATTAGCCAAATTTATTCTACTTTTGTTTGATGCAGATTTTTCATATAAAAAAACAGGAATACTAAGTTCTTTCGCAATTTTTTTGCCTAATTTCTTTGATAATTCGATACATTCTTCCATAGATATGTTTGATACAGGAATTATAGGACATACATCTGTAGCACCCATCCTAAGATGCTCTCCTTTATGTTTGCTCATATCAATAAGCTCTGAAGCTCTTTTAATAGCATTAAAGGCTGCAAGAACTACTTCATTAGGTGTACCTGCAAAAGTAATAACAGTTCTATTTGTGTCATAACCCATATCTACATCTAATAATTTAACACCATCTATCAAATCTATCTGTTTAGAGATTTTAGCAATGATACTTTGACGTCTTCCCTCGCTAAAATTAGGAACACACTCTACTATTTTTTTTGCCATTCAAAAATCCTTAATCTTTTAATCAAAAATTGTATTTAACTTGTAATAAATAAAACAAACTAAAATTAATAACAATATATTTATTATTATAGGCAACAATGTAACTTTTGTTTTTTTTCTATTTTTAAAAATTTGCATCATGAGCGAGGATGGTATTTGCTATGAACTTTTTTTAGACTTTTTCTATCTAGATGAGTATAAATTTGAGTAGATGAAATATCTGAGTGTCCTAACATTTCTTGAACAACTCTTAGGCTAGCTCCACCTTCTATTAGATGGGTTGCAAAACTATGCCTAAATATATGAGGTGTGACATCCTTGTTTATTTGAGCTAATTTAGAATATTTTTTAACTATCTTCCAAAGTGACATTCTTGATATCTTGGTACCTCTATTATTTAAAAATAAAAAACCTAGACTATCTCCTTTTTTTAAGAGCTTGGGCCGTACATCATTAAGATAATCTTTCAAACTTTGAAGCGCAACTTCACCAATTGGTACATATCTTTCTTTTTCACCTTTTCCTATAAATCTAAGAAACTCTTCATCTAGCATTAAATTTATAAGCTTTAAATTTATTAATTCACTTACTCTTAATCCGCAAGAATATAAAAGGTACAACATAGCTCTATCTCTAAAACCTTGCTTTTTATCTAATTTTACGGATTCAATAATTTTGATTATTTCAATATAACTTAAGATAGATGGTATCTTTTTAGATGTTTTTGGTTTATCCAAATAAATGGAGGGATCCCTGTTCGACATTCCTTGATCTAGAAGATACTGATGCAAGCCTCTAATAGAAGAAAAGTAGCGACTCAAGGTATTGCTTTTGTAATCTCTGTTTTTTCCATCACGACTTATATACTCATGCATAGATAATGACAAAAAAGACTTAATATGTTTCATAAATATTCTATCTGGTGAATCTATCTTAAACCTTTGGTATAGATAATCAGAATATTTTTTTAAATCATAGTAGTACGAATTTACAGTATTTTCACTTAAGTTTCTTTCATACTTTAAAAAAAGTAGATATTTTTTTATAATTTGGTCCATAATTAGTAATTAAGCTAACAACTATTTTCAATCATTGTTCCCGTGACAACAAAATCTGCGCCAGACTTTAAAAGCTGTTTAACATCTGATTTATTTTTAATTCCTCCACCCACAATTAATGGGATTTCAATATATTTTTTTAAACAAGATATTAGCTTAGAATCTACAATTTTACTTGAATTACTGCCAGACTCTATATATATAAATTTATGCCCCAAATACTGAGATGCTAACGCATGCGCAATAATTATATCATGATTATCCATAGGCAAAGGATTCGTATTAGAGATAATTTCAACAGATGTTTTTTTTCCTCCATCTATTAAGATATAGCCTACAGGAATAACCTCAATATCCATATCGTTTATTATTGGAGAAGCTATAACATGCTCTCCTATAAGATAATGAGGATTTCTACCACTAACAAGAGACAGAAACAGTATCGCATCAAAATTCTTATTTATTTGACTTGAAGATGATATAAAACCAATGACAGGTAAATCAGTATTTTTTTTTATTAAATTCACCTTTTCATTACATTTAGAGTCCATAATTAGGCTACCTCCAATAAAAACACAACAATAATCATTACTATTTATATATTCTATTTGCTTAATTATAGATGACTTAGGATTCTTTTTATCTGGGTCTATCAATCCAATCTTGCCAGACTTTTTATTATTTAATATTTTTGATAATTGATTGTATACTTTTGATTTCATTGTTTTTTTAAAAAAGAAACAAGTTGATCAATTTCATTTCTTGTCCTTTTTTCTGTAACGGCAATCAAAAACCTGTTTTTATTAGTATTTTTCAACTTAGAAAGAGAAATATTTTCATTTTTTGCATTTTCTATTATCTCGTCTACACTTCTTTTTGAATCAACTACAAACTCCTTAATAAAGTTATTTCCATATGGTATACTATATCCATTAATTTCACTAATAGCATTTGCTAAATACTGAGATTTACTAAATGAGATTTTTGCAATTTTTTGCAAACCCGCTTTGCCCAATAAAGACATATATATAGCCGCTCTCAAAGCTAGAAGGCTTTGATTGGTGCAAATGTTTGAACTAGCTTTATTTCTCCTTATATGCTGCTCTCTCGCTTGCAATGTTAACACGTAAGCATCTTTGCCATCTATATCATTTGTTTTACCAACAATACGTCCAGGCATTTTCCTAACATAATCTTTTTTTGATGAAAGCAATCCCAAAAAAGGTCCTCCCATGCTCATATAAACTCCTAAAGACTGTCCTTCTCCGCAATATATATCGGCTCCACAACTTCCAGGAGAAGCTAAAACAGATAAAGAAAGTGGATCAGAGACTGCAATAAAAATCATTTTTTTAGGCACTTTTTTAGACCATTTTTTCCAGTTTTCAATTAAACCATAATAATTAGGAGACTGAATAGCAATGCAAGCCACTTCTTCTAAATCATGTCTATTTTTAAAACTATCTATATCGGTATAACCTTTGACAGATCCCAAAACATCTACATCTATAGATCTGTTTGACAAATATGTTTTAACAACCTCTAAGTAAGCTGGATTAATTGCTGAGCTTAGCAAAACTTTTTTTCTTTGATTAATATTTAAAGCCATAGAGCAAGCTTCTGCTAAAGAAGAAGCTCCATCATACAAGGAGGCGTTCGATACGCCTAGTCCTGACAATGCAGATATCATAGACTGAAATTCATATAAATACTGAAGAGTACCCTGGCTAACCTCTGCCTGATAAGGAGTATAAGATGTATAAAACTCAGATCTCGAAGCTAAAAAATCTACAACGCTTGGTATGTAGTGGTCATAAACTCCTCCACCATTGAAACAAATCATATTTTTATTTTTAAGCCCAGAAACCTCAGATAAAAGCTCTTGTTCAGACAAAGGCCTGCCAATACCAATATCATCTTTAAATCTAACATCATAAGGTATTGCTTTTATTAATTCTTCGAATGATTGAACGCCAATAACATCTAGCATTTCTTTAATATCTTTATCAGTATTATATATATACTTCATCTATGATATTACCTCCAAGTACTGTTCCTTATTTAGAAGCTTATTTATACTTTCCTTATCTTTAATTTCCATCTTTATTATCCATCCATTATTATAAGGGTCGGAATTAATCAAGTCAGGCTCATTTTCAAGACTAGAATTAACCTCAATGACTAATCCATCAGCAGGACAGTATATATCCGCCACAGTTTTAACAGCTTCAATAGTGCCAACAGATTCACCCCGTTTAAAACTGGTTCCTTTATCTGGAAATTCAATAAATATAATATCTCCTAATTCTGATTGAGCATAATCCGTTATACCTACAGTAATTTGATTGCCATCTAATAAAACCCATTCATGATCTTTTGTATATTTAATATTATCAGGTAACATAAGTATCCTCCTCTTTTTTTAAATGTTCTAAAAACTTTGTGCTGATTTTTCCACCTTTAAATTGATCATTATCTAATATTTTTAAGTGGTAAGGAATAATAGTTTTTATTCCTTCAATAACACATTCGGAAAGTGCTGATTTCATTTTCAATATAGCCTCTTTTCTATCTCTAGCATATACGATAATTTTAGCAATCATTGAGTCATAATTAGGAGGGATCACATATCCAGCATATATATGTGAATCTATTCTGACCCCTAATCCTCCAGGGAAATGAAGACTTTTAATTTTACCGGGAGATGGCATAAAATTATTATCAGAATCTTCTGCAGTAATCCTGCATTCAATAGCATGACCTTTTGATTTAGAACTAATTAAATCATCAGATATTTTCTCTCCTGAGTGTATAAGAATCTGCCCCTTTATTAAATCATAGGAATAAATCATCTCTGTCACTGTATGCTCAACCTGTATTCTTGTATTCATTTCTATGAAGTAATATTCATTACCTGATACAAGAAACTCAACAGTACCAACACCTAAATAGCTACATTTTTTAGCTATTTTGATTGAATCTTCAAGCAATCTAACCTCTAGATTAGGATTAATAGAAACTGAAGGGGCTTCTTCAATTATTTTCTGATGATTCCTTTGAACACTACAATCTCTTGTGCCTAAAGTACAAATGTTACCAAATTTATCAGCTAAAACCTGAACCTCAATATGTTTAGGAGAATTTAAAAATTTCTCCATATAAATTCTATCATCCTTAAAAGAATTCAGTGCTTCTGTTTTAGCTATTTCAAAATTCTTCAATAAATCTGCTTGATGCTCTACAACTCTCATCCCCTTGCCTCCACCTCCAGAAACTGCTTTTAAGATAATAGGATACCCTATACTATCTGCTATATTTATAGCTTCATCAACATTAGCAATCGGGTTTTCAGTTCCAGGAATAACTGGAACATTCAATGAGCTAGTCATTTTACGAGCCATAGATTTATTACCCATAAATTCAATTGTGTCAGGCTTTGGACCAATAAAACGAATACTATGTTCTTCACATATCCTGCAAAACTCAGGATTTTCAGATAAAAAACCATAACCAGGGTGAATAGCGTCTGAATTAGTAAGCTCTGCTGCAGAAATAATTGCACCAATATTTAAATAACTTTTTTTAGGCACTGCTGGACCTATACAAATTGCTTCATCGGCAAATCTGGTATGCAAAGATAATTCATCTGCTTCTGAATACACGGCTACAGTTTTTATTCCTAGCTCCTTGCAGGCCCTGATAACTCTTAAAGCAATCTCACCTCTATTGGCAATTAGAATTTTATCAAACATCATCTAATGTAATGTCAATTATAGGTTGACCAAACTCTACAGGACTTTCGTTATCAACTAAGATTTTTGTAACCAAGCCATCTTTATCAGCTTCTATTTCATTAAAAATTTTCATAGCTTCAATAATACAAATTATTTGACCCTTTTTAATTTTATCACCCTCTTTGATGAAATTGGCCTCATCTGGCTTTGGAGATAAATAAACTGTCCCAACCAATGGGGCCTTTTGAATATACCCTTCTTTTTTCTCTTCTGAAATATTAATATTTTTTGAGATATCACTACTTTTAAGATTTAACTCTTCTTGTTTTTTTAAATCTAAATCAGATTGATCAAGAATACCTGAATCGGAATTACTCAAATCAGTTCTTCTATCTGAAAACTGTTCTTCTTTTTTAGTTAATTTTATTTTATTAAAACCCCAGAAGGAAGAGACTTCTAAAGAGTTAATTTTAGAGGACTCTAGAATATTGATTAAAGATTTAATTTTATTTTTTATTTTCATAATTTAGATCTTTCTATATATTTCCTTTCCTTTGTATCAACTTTTATGGTTTCTCCAATCTGAACGAATAATGGAACTTGAATAGAAATACCTGTCTCAAGCTTTGCAGGCTTATTTCCTCCTTGTGCGGTATTGCCTTTTTCTCCAGGGTCTGTATCAATAACTTTTAAGTTCATATGTACAGGAATCCTTATTTCAATAGGCTCTTCCTCATGAAAAACTATCGTAGTTTTAGTATTCTCAATTAAAAAATTTGAAGCCTCACCTACTTTAGAAGATTCCATTGATATCTGCTCAAATGTTTCATTATTCATAAAATAATATAAATCTGAGTCTTTGTAGAGATAATTGAAATCATATGCTTCCAATCTTACAGTAATCACTTTTTCTCCAGATCTAAAAGTTTCATCAATAACTTGTCCTGTTTTAATATTCTTCAGTTTAGTTCTAACAAACGCCCCTCCCTTTCCAGGCTTTACGTGCAAAAACTCAATAATTTTAAATAAATTATTTTTATAATCGATTACTAAACCATTTTTAAAATCTGAAGTATCTGACATATTTATACCTTTTTTAAATTAAACGTTATTTTTTAAGTAGATTATTTTTTGATTGCTCAAAAGAATTCAAAATTTCTAACTCATACTTTGCTGACTCAGACAGCTCATCATTTGGAAATTGCTCTAAAAATGAGTTGTATCCATTAAAGCCTTTTGTATACATGCCTAAATAATTGGAACATATATACGAGCTCATAAATAATGATTTCTTATATAGCTCTAAATTTTCATTTTTATTTTCACTGACTCTATCTAAGGAATCTAAAATAATCGAAAAATAGTCTAATGCTATAGTATAATTAGAATATTCATTTAAATATATTTCAGCAATATTGTAATTAGCTACTAATGTATCATTTTTAATCTTAAACAACATTTTTAAACTCTCGTCATAATCTTCTATTGCTCTGAAATTCTTAAATTGATTATAATCAGATGAAATATTTGATCCAATTAAAAATGATAAGCCCGCTAATAATATATAAATATATTTTTTCATAATTTAAAATTTATACAAAAATGTAGATTACATCCACAATTTATTTAAACCTCTGCTTAATTTAAAGAACTTAAAACAACTAAAGCTTAATTTTTAAATTTAAGTTGCTTATAATTTTATTATAAAAGTTATCTAAAGATGAAAAGGAGCCTGAAACATCTAAAAAACCAATTTGCTTAGATATCTTTAAATCTGATAACTCTAACTCATTATCTTTTATGGCGCCTTCTATATTTACCTTATCAAATGAAAATTTCTTATATGAAAAATTCTCTATTTTTGCATCAGAAAAAACAGCAGAGTTATTGCTACTATCAGATCTGATAGTAAGATTTCCACTTAAATATCCGTTCGCTTTTAAACCTTTAAATAGATTAATATCTAACTTATCAAAAATCATATCTGCAGAATATTCAGATAAGTCTTTTATTTTAAAATTATTAAAAAAAACTTTTCCTTTTTTATAGCTCAAATTAAAGTTTTCACCCTCCCAATAATCTGAATTTACAAACAACTCCTGATTTTTAATCACTACTGGATTAAAATCATTCATATATAGCTCAAAATTCTCAATGTTCAACAAACTATCCTTGATTTTTAAATTTCCGGCTACCAAATAATCTTTTTTAAGAATTTTATCTGCTTTAAATGGAACATCTATGATAAATTCGTTGTTTAACCTCTTTATTTCACCATGAAAATTTTTAAATGATTTTCCAGAAATCGTAATACCAGAAGCATCAAACATACCTTGAAAATCAAAAATATTTTCACCACGACCTATAAAACTTGCATGCTTGAAGCTGAAAAAAGCATTAAGTGGAGATACGGTGCTTACCTTAAAAGAATAATTAAAGAAGTTATTTCCAAAATCTATATTTAAATCTTCAGATTTAAATTTATAACCTAAATAATTAAAAACAAGACTTCCCTTAACTGAACGCTTATTATTAGAAGTACTTTCTAAGACTAAATCATTAATAAAAAAACTATTACCAAAATATTTTATTGATGAGTCTAATATTTCAATTTTATGGTAGAGAAAAGAACTTCCATGCTTTTCAATTTCATAGATATAAGCATCTGCATTTTTTATTTTTACTATACCGATAGATCTTTTCAAGCTAATAACAGATAAAATATCAGGCTTTATATATACCTCACCCAAAAAAGCCTCATAATTATCTGACTTTACTAATACATCATATAATTTAATCCCACTGAAAAAATTACCTTCTGATTCAGAAAAAATAAACTCATTTAAATCTAGAGAATGTTTTACAACATACTGGACAGGATTTCTTAATGTATTTATAAATAAATCACTATAGAAATACAAACCAACAATTATGATAAAAGAAACCAGTAATAAAAACTTAAAAAGCTTATTTATAAACATAATCAGTGTTATTTATATTGTCATATAGCACACATATTAAAAGCAATTGCTTAGAATTTGCATGAAGATCTACCGATATTCAAAAACCTCTATTTAACTTCTTCAAAATCAGCTTCTTCCACTTGATCATTTTGAGATTTCTGAGAAGTTTCTTTTTTATCATTCGGTTTAGTAGATGTACCTGCTGTAGCCTCATCATTATTTTTAGTTTGCTGATAAAGCTTTTCAGAAAGACTTTGAAATAAACTACTCAATTCATCCATACGGCTCTTAATAACATCAGGATCATCGCTTTTATTAGCCTCTTTTAATGAAGAAATAGCATTTTCTACTTTTTCTTTATCTTCTTTAGACAGCTTATCTCCTAAATCTTTAACCTGTTTTTCAGTTTGATAGATTGTTTGCTCAGCATTATTATGCAAATCAATAAGCTCTCTTTTTTCTTTATCTTCTTTTTCGTGAATTTTAGCATCTTCTTTCATTTTTTCAATTTCTGAATCTGATAAACCACTAGAAGCCTCTATTCTAATAGACTGCTCTTTATTTGTCGCTTTATCTTTAGCAGAAACACTAAGAATACCATTAGCATCGATGTCAAAAGAAACCTCTATTTGAGGAATCCCTCTAGGTGCAGGAGGAATTCCATCTAAATGGAATCTACCTAAGGATTTATTATCAATAGCCATCTCTCTTTCACCTTGTAAAACATGGACTTCTACTGAAGGCTGACTATCTTGAGCGGTAGAGAATATTTGTGATTTTTTAGTAGGAATAGTAGTATTAGCTTCGATTAATTTTGTCATAACACTACCATAAGTTTCTATACCTAGAGATAAAGGAGTTACATCAAGCAAGACCACATCTTTAACATCCCCTCCTAAAACTCCACCTTGAATAGCAGCACCCAATGCTACAACCTCATCGGGATTAACGCTTTTATTAGGCTCTTTACCAAAAACCTCTTTAACTAATTGCTCTACTTTGGGAATTCTAGTTGATCCACCAACTAAAATAACCTCAGCAATATCACTAGGTTTTAATTTCGCATCCTGCAAAGCTTTTATACATGGCGCTTTTGTTCTATCAACTAATTTTTCAATAAGTTTTTCAAAAACAGTTCTTGTAATATTTAAATTTAAATGTTTTGGACCGGAGCTATCAGCAGTAATATATGGCAGATTTATATCTGTTTGAGTTTTAGATGAAAGTTCTTTTTTAGCCTGTTCTGCAGCCTCTTTTATTCTACCAAGAGCTTGAGGGTCTTTTGTTAAATCAATACCATTTTTATCTTTAAAATCATCTGCTATATAAGACACCAGAGCAGAATCAAAATCATCTCCCCCTAAATGTCCATCTCCATTAGTAGAGTTAACTTCAATTGATTTTTCACCATCAACATCCATGATATCTAAAATAGATATATCAAAAGTGCCCCCACCTAGATCATAAACAGCAACTTTTTGATCATTTTTCTTGTCAATTCCATATGCTAATGCTGCAGCAGTAGGCTCATTAATAATTCTTTTAACATCTAAACCTGCTATTTTTCCAGCATCTTTAGTGGCTTTACGCTGACTATCATTAAAATACGCAGGAACAGTAATAACTGCATCCGTAACCTTATCATTAAGATAGCTTTCTGCAGTTTGCTTAATAGATTGTAAAATCATAGCACTTATCTCAGGTGCAGAATACTTTTTATCCATTGCTTTAAAATTAACCTCACCTTTGGAACCTTTTTCTATTTTGTAAGGAAGATCTTTTTTCTCACTTGAGACTTCGGAAAATTTTCTACCTATAAACCTCTTTGCAGAAAATATTGTATTTTCAGGGTTTGTAGCTGCTTGACGCTTAGCTGTAGCTCCAGTAAGCCTTTCATCTTTAGTGAATGCAACAATCGATGGCATCGTACGGCTTCCTTCAGAGGTAGCAATTACCTCAGGGCTTGACCCATCCATTACCGCGACACAAGAATTTGTTGTACCTAAATCTATTCCAATAATTTTTGACATTATATATCTCCTAAATATTATAAAAACATGAACAATATGCAATTATTATACCTTTTAAAAAAACAAGACAAAATGTCAGCTTTTAATGGCAGAATGACGCCCCTTAAGGCTATTTTTTAGAAAATTGACTGAAAATCAACTTATTGTTTTTAGATTTCACAGTTATAAGCTTGTTATCTTTAAATACACCCTTTATAAATTTATTTGAAATTACATTCTCAATTTCATTTTGGATCAATCTCCTTAAAGGACGAGCGCCCCACTCCCTGTGAGAACCATCTTTAAGCAAGTACTCTTTCGCCGTTTTAGAAAACCTTAAGACATTATTTCTTTCTAATAGGTTATTTTTTAAATCCGACAACTGCAAGTCAATTATTTTAAACAAATCATCTTTATTTAAAGAATTAAACATAATAATCTCATCAATTCTATTCAGAAACTCTGGCAAAAAATACTTTTTGATTTCATTAAAAATATCATTTTTTTCATTTCTTTTATTTTTCTTGTTTGAAGAAAAGCCAATAGATGAAGACTCTACAGATTTAGTCCCAATATTTGAAGTCATTATTATTATACAATTATTAAAGTCCACTCTTCTTCCGTAACTATCTGTTAGCGTTCCTTCATCTAGAATCTGAAGTAATAAATTAAAGACATCTTTGTGAGCCTTTTCAATTTCATCAAATAAAACAACAGAGTATGGATTCCTTCTAACTTTCTCTGTCAATTGCCCTCCTTCTTCGTAGCCCACATAACCCGGAGGCGCACCTATAAGCCTAGAAACATTATATCTTTCCATATATTCAGACATGTCAATTTTTATAAATGACTGTGAGTTAGTAAACAGATATTTCGATAAAACTTTTGCCAACTCAGTTTTACCAATACCTGTTGGACCAAGAAACATAAAGGACCCAATAGGATGGTTTGGATTTTTCATTCCAGCTCGCGCTCTAATTATTGCCTGAGAGATTTTATCAATAGCTAAATCCTGACCTATAATCTTACATTTAAGTTCTTTAGGCATATTTAAAAGTCTTGTAGTTTCAGATTCAGCGACTTTAGAAAGAGGAATGCCTGTCATAGCAGAAACAACATCTTCAATATCTTCTTCAGATACAATAGGGTTAGAGTAATCATCATTAGGACGAGCATTATTATGTTCGTACTCTAATTTTAACTTCAATTTTCTTTCTTTATCTCTAACAGTAGCAGCTTTTTCAAATTTCTGATCGCCAATAGCTTTAGTTTTTTCTTGAGCAAGTTGAATTAACTTCTTTTCAAGCTTTATAATGCTAGCAGGAATATTTACATTACCCATGTGAATCTTAGATCCAGCCTCATCTAAGATATCTATTGCTTTATCAGGCAAAAATCGATCACTGATATATCTCTCACTAAGCTGAACACAAGCATTTATAGACTCTTCTGAATACTTAACATTATGATGAGACTCATATCTAGAAGATATACCCTTTAAAATATCTACAGCATCCTTAATTGATGGAGGGTTTATCAATATTTTCTGAAACCTACGCTCAAGAGCTCCATCTTTTTCAATATACTTTCTATATTCGTTTAAAGTTGTTGCACCAACTATCTGAATATCCCCTCTAGCTAAAGCAGGCTTAAACAAATTAGCTGCATCCATTGAACCTGCTGCACCCCCTGCACCAACTATAGTATGCAATTCATCTATAAAAACTATAATATCATTACTGTTCTCCAATTCTTGAATCATACCTTTTATTCTCTCTTCAAACTGCCCTCTATACTTAGTTCCAGCGACAAGACCAGGCATATCCAAAGCAACAACTCTTTGATCCCAAAGTAAACGGGGGACTTTTTTCTGTATAATTCTAAGTGCAAGTCCCTCAATGACAGCCGTCTTTCCAACACCCGGCTCTCCAATTAATACAGGATTATTTTTTTTTCTTCTTATTAATATTTGAGAAACTCTTTCAATTTCTGTATCTCTACCAATAATAGGATCTAACTTGCTTTCAAACGCAAGCTTAGATATATCTCTGCTAAATGAATCTAGCATTGGAGTTTTTGTTTTATTTTCTTTTGGTTGAATTGTCATTTTATTAAAATTTGATTCATTCGAATTTAATAAGATTTATTTAAAAAAAATCAAATATTTTTTATCAACATATTATTATGCTTGATTTCATATACTGAATCTGCAATTTTTTCAAACCTTCTATCGTGTGTTGCTATTATAAACTTTACATTTCTTGCTCTACTTATTTCTTTTATCTGCTTAAGAAGCATCTCACTGTTGTCGTCATCTAAATTACCGGTAGGTTCATCTGCCAAAACCATAAACGGGTCATTAATAATAGCCCTAGATATTGCAACCCTTTGCTTTTCTCCTCCAGAAAGCTCGCTAGGGTATGAATTTATTTTATTTTCAATATTAAAAGAATTCAGAAGCTTTTTAATTTTTTTACGTATATTTTTTTTACCCACACCCTTGATTAATAATGCTAATTCAATATTTTCGCATACAGTAAATTCTGGCAGCAAATAATCAAATTGAAAAATATAGCCAATCATCTCTTTTCTTAGCTTTAAATAATTAGTTTTACAATACTTCATTCCCTCTAAAAAAATATCTCCTTCATCAGGCACATCCAGTGTACCTAGCATATTTAAAAAAGTAGATTTACCAATGCCTGAAGGACCATATATAGCAACAATTTTTTCGCTAGATAATGAAAAATTCATATTCTCAAAAACAAGAGTTTCGTTTTTAGAACCCTGATTGTATTTTTTAGTAATATTGTTAGCCTTTAATTGCATTTAACTTTAGAACCTCAATATTGCATATATTGTTAGAAAAAGCTCTTTCAATTGAAAGATACAAAACAACGAAATTAAAGACTAGCGAAAAAACTACCACAGAATAAGATATATCAATACTATTTAAAATAGGTACAAATAAATTTATAATATCTAATTGAGCCATCAAATATGACAAAAACACTCCAAAAAGCATTCCCGTGAAACTTAACGAAAGCAAGGTAAGGATAAAAAGAACCTTTATTTTATTCGAATCCATACCTAAATAGCTAAGCATGGTAATTTGCTTCCTCTTTCTATGAAGTAATAAATTCACAAGTCCGTAAAAGTTGATACAAATGATAAAAATAATGATAAAACCAAACCCAGTATACAAGTATTTTTCAAACTTAATTGCTCTAAAAAAAAGAGGATAAAGATTTTCCCAAGACCTATAATCAATATCTGCTATATTGTTTCTTATATATTCTAAATCTGATCTAGAAAGATTCACAGGCAAAGACAAGTAACTTTTAGCGCTATGAAACAAATCTAAAGCCTTGGCATAGTCAATAAACACAAACTCATTTTCAAAATGGTCGATAGAGTTAATCTTTTCAAACACAAAGTTCTGATCAAGGTATCTGAAAGAATTTGATGAAGGAAATAGAACACCATCTAATGGAGATATTATACTTATAATGCTGCCTTTTTCAGGAAAGCCTAACTGATATGCTAAATCATCTCCAATAAAAATGCCTGAATCAATAAAGAATTCATCTTTATATAATCTTATTTTATTTTTTTCGATAAAAATATCAAAATCACTAATACCTAAGACCGTAACAACCTTATTATACTTTTTCCCACTAGGGTCATTGTAAACAAGCAATGCTTTTCTTTTAATTGTAAGACTCGATTTTTTGTTTAAATCTTTTAAATATTTTTTAATATTTAACAACTTATTATCTTCTTCATAATAAGAGCTACTCAAATATATTTGAGATTTTCCATAAATAGAGCTAATCTGATTAGAAACTTCATTTTCTATTGATTCAACAACGCTATAAGTCACAATTGGCACCATGGTTGAAATAACTGTTGCAAATAAAGGAAACAAAAGAGATGAATTAATCTTATTGTTAGAATTATTCTTAAAGATTATTCTTAAAAAATACTTAAACATTTAATCTCAATCTTCGCCCTAAAGAAGAAGCAATAAAAAAAAGGGAACAGCTTAGAAAAGTCGATAAAATTAAAAGCCCAAATAAATGTAAGGCATAATAAAAGTCTATACTACCTGTTAAATTAGAAATCAAATAAACATCTGATGTAATCTGGAAAAATTGATATTTATTTTGAATCAAAACAACAAAAATAGCTAACAAGAATCCAATAAAAAAAGATATCAAAGATGACATCATAGCAATCATTAAAAATATTAAAAATATATTCGAAAAACTCATTCCCATTAACATTAAAAGCTTTATCTGGTTTTTTTTAGACTCTACAATCAGAGAAGAAGAAGAGACAATATTCAGCAAACATATTAGTATTAAAAAAAATACTATTAGAAAAATTGAATCAAATATATCATCTAAAGACTTATAAAGACCGGCGTACCTATCGTCGGAGGTTATGATTTGAAAATCATCACCAAACTCATTTAACAGCTTTTTTTTAACTAAAATTTGATTACTTCTATCTATTAAATTAAATTTAATTAAACTAACATTCAAATGGCCGAAAAGGTGCTTGTAAGAAACAGTATCTAGCTGGATAAAATGATTATCTAAGTCATTTATGCCAAAAGAAAAGGTATTTATAATTTTAGGATTTATGATTTTTCCAATAACTGGCCTTGAAGGATTAAAAGAATCAATATTAAATAAAAACACAGAATCTCCTATTGAAACATTTAAATTCTGACCAATATTCTTACCTAGAATAATTTGATTAGACGAGCTTAAAAACACATCCCGTAAACTAAAAAAATTTTCAAATGAATTCTTTTCACCTTTTATTATAGAAGAGGCAATAACTCCTTCAGCATAATCTCCAGCTCTTGCAACTGCATAACTTCTAGATTGAAATTGATAATCATAGGATAAATTCTGAGACTTTAAAAATCTTGCAATATTATTTGATACATCTAATTCTATAGGTGAATTATTTTTTTTTGAAATTTCTATATGTCCGTCTAACTCAACAAACTTTGACTTTAAATTTTTTTTATAGCCATTACCTAAAGATTCTATTATGATTATAGAAAAAATACTCGAAGCCAATCCAAATACTGCTAAAAAAAAAGTCTTTCTTACAAAACCTAAAGTAGCATTAGAATCTTTATGAAATATAAATCTAATAACAATCTTTAAAAGCAGCTTAATCAATTTTATATATTTCGCATCGATGGAAAAAATATTACATCTTTTATACTAGATTGCTCTAAAAAAAACATAACAAGCCTATCAATCCCGATTCCTACACCACCAGTAGGTGGCATTCCTGCCTCTAAAGCCTCGATAAAATCTTGATCTAAAACTTGAGCTTCATCATCTCCTTTATTTGATAGATCTTGTTGAGAGATGAGTCTTGATTTCTGCTCAAAAGGATCGTTTAACTCTGAAAATGAATTTGCTATTTCAACACCAGATATAAATAGTTCAAATCTTTCTACATAATTCTGACTTTCATCATTCCTTTTAAATCTGGCTAAAGGAGAAATTTCTACAGGATAATCAATAACAAAAGTAGGATGAATTAATTCTGGCTCAACAATTTGAGAAAACACCTTTTCGATAATTTTACCTCTACTCTTGTGTTTATCAATATCAATATTATTTTTACTTGCAATCTCGATTAGTTTTTTAAGATCTAATTCGATAATATTTACTCCTAAGAATTCAACAAACAAATCTTTCATAGAAATAACATTAAATTTTTTAGATATATCGATCTCATATCCATTGAATGAAAATTTATTTTTATTAAGATTAGATGATATTTTTTTAAACATAGACTCAGTTATCTCTATCATGTCATTTAAATCAGAATACGCTTGATAAAATTCAAGCATCGTAAATTCAGGATTATGATTTCTATCCATACCTTCGTTTCTGAAATTCTTACCAATTTCATAAACTTTATCTATACCTCCAATAATCAAACGCTTTAAATATAACTCACTGGCAATTCTAAGATATAATTTCTGATCTAACGTATTATGAAAAGTCGTAAAAGGTCTCGCATTAGCGCCTCCGTAAATTGGCTGAAGAACAGGAGTATCAACTTCTAAAAAATTTCTAGAATCAAGAAATTTTCTAATAGAAGCAATTATGCTAGACCTTAGCCTGAAAACTTCTTTTATGCTTGGGTTTGTAATTAAGTCTAAATGTCTTTTTCTATACCTTTGCTCTTTGTCTTCAAATGAAAAAAATGTCTTACCATCTTTTTCTTTCAAGTTTGGCAATGGTCGTATATTTTTAGCTAAAATAAATAAATCTTCAGCATTTACTGATATCTCTTTAGTCTTAGTATAAAAAACAATACCTGAGATTCCAACAATATCTCCAATATCTAAATTCCTTACTATAGAATCATATACATTTTCAGGCAATCTATCTGACTTAGTGTAAATCTGTATTTTATTTTTAGAACCCTGTATATGAACAAATGAAGCTTTTCCCATTTTTCTTAATGAAACTATCCTACCTGCAATTTTAATATCTTTACCAAGATACTTATTTTGCTGTTCTAAAATTTGGCCGATATTACATGTCTGTTTAAAATTATAAGGAAACGTTTCAATCTTAGATTTTTTTATTTTACCAAGCTTATCTAACCTTGCATTAATTAAATCATTTAAATTTTTATTATCACTCACTATTTTTCTCCATATTATTAATTAAATAATCTTTAATAAAGTCATCTATATCTCCATCCATTACATTTCCAGTATTTGAAGTTTGAATATTTGTCCTATGATCTTTGACTAAATTATAAGGATGAAAAATATAAGACCTAATTTGACTACCCCATGCAATTTCTTTTTTATTATCTTTTAAGTCTTTAATTGTTGAATTTTGTTCTTCTAATGACTTTTGATATAATTTTGATTTAAGCATTTTTATTGCTGTATTTTTATTTTTAAGTTGACTTCTTTGACTTTGACATTGAACTGTAATTCCAGTAGGTATATGTTTAATTCTAACTGCAGAATCTGTTTTATTTACATGCTGGCCTCCTGCACCGCTTGCTCTATATGTATCTATTCTTATATCTTTATCACTTATTTCTATATTATGCTCATCTTCAATTACAGGGCACACAAAAACAGATGCAAATGAAGTGTGTCTTTTTCCGTTACTGTCAAAAGGAGATATTCTGACAAGCCTATGAACACCTGTTTCAGACTTTAAATAGCCATAAGCAAAGTCTCCTTTAACTTCAATGCTAACATCCTTTATTCCCGCATCCTCGCATTGCTGATAATCTAAAATCTCATATTTAAAACTCTTTCGCTCAATCCACCTAAAATACATTCTAAATAGCATTTCTGCCCAATCTTGTGATTCTGTTCCTCCAGCTCCTGGATGTATAGATATTATAGCATTACTACTATCGTCTTTATTATTAAGAATACTTCTTATTTCAAAATTATCTACCATTAAACAAAATTCACTTAAAATATCTAAATAATCTTGATCAATGATATCATCTTCAATAAGCTCAATACATATATTAAGCTCTTGATGTTTATAATCTAATGCGATTAATAAGTCTGACTTTTGCCTTAATTGACTTATTTTTTTTAAAGTTTTTTTAGCTTCTGAAGAATTGTCCCAAAATCCTTGACAGGAAGTTTTTAATTCTAGTTCATCTATTTGTCTTTTTATGGAAGCAGAGTCAAAGATGCCCCCTTATAGATAAATATCTATTAATAACATTCTTAGAATTTTCTTTATATTGATTACAGTCCATATAAAACACATTTACTATACATTAAATTAACTCTTAATATAGTTACGTAAAACATTAATTCCTCTACGGGTTTCCAAAACATCATGAACTCTTAGAATATCTGCCCCGTTAAGATAAGATATACTGTTCATAACAACCGACTCTAAGAGCCTATTATTTGCAGAAATTGTATTTTCGATACTTAAAAATGATTTTCTAGATAGACCTATTAGAACTTTGTAACCTAATTTTTTTATTCTATGAATATTTTTAATTATCAAATAATTATCAAGTGCTCCCTTAGCAAATCCTATCCCTGGATCAAGAATAATATTTTTGTCTAAAATACCAAACTTTTTAGCCTCAGCTACTCTTTCGTCAAAGAAAGAAAGGATATTATCAATCAAAGAATCATACTTAATATATTTCTGCATGTCAACAGGGGTTCCTCTCATATGCATTAAAACAATTGGAATATTATAATTAGATACTAATTCAAACATTCCCTTTTTATATCTTCCTGCAAAAATATCATTAACCATTTTATACCCATTTTCAATCGCATATTCAGCAACCTTTGGCTTATATGTATCAATGGAAAATATTTTAGAATTACAATTTTTTTTAACTATATCATCAATAGTGGCAATTCTATCAATTTCCTGTTCAAAAGAAATAGGCTTAGATGCTGGTCTTGAAGATTCGCCTCCAACATCAATTATATCTGAATCAGATATATGATCGAATGATTTTTTTACTAATTCATAATTTCGGAGCCTATCAATATCTCCATCATAAAAGGAGTCCGGGGTAAGATTCAGGATTCCCATTATTTGAACCTTTTTCATATCTTTTACAAAATTATAATCTATTTTTGCTCTGACGACCTTCTTTTACGCTTAGTCGATTTCAGAGAATCTGATTCTGCTGTGGTTGAAAAATCACCTTGTTCAATAATTTGTTTCATTTCATCACCTGTTATCGTCTCTTTTTCAAGTAATGCTTTAGCGATATTATGAAGATCTTTTAAATTTTCTTTTAAAATACAATCAGCATTTTTTTCTGCTTTCTTTATAAAATTTGTAACCTCTTTATCAATTAAAGATGAAAGGTCATCGCTATAATCTCGACCGTAAGATATCTCTCTACCTAAAAAAACATCATCTGAACCTGTTTTGAAATACATAGGGCCTATACTATCGCTCATTCCCCATTGAGTAACCATATTTTTAGCCAAATTTGTTGCAACAGATATATCATTGCTAGCACCAGTAGTAGTATCATTAAAAATTAACTTTTCAGCAGACCTTCCACCCATGAGAATATCAAGCCTTCCCATCAAATAGCCTTTAGAGTAGTTGTGCTTATCTTCACTTGGAAGCTGAGCTGTTAAACCTAAGGCTCTTCCTCTTGGTATAATAGTGACTTTATGAACTGGGTCAGAATTTTTAGTATATTCCGCAACTAAAGCATGCCCCGCCTCATGATATGCTGTAATTTTTCTTTCATGCTCAGGCATTATCATACTTTTTCTTTCAACCCCCATCATTATTTTATCTTTAGCTTCGTCGAAATCAATCATTGATACTTTCTTTCTATTTTTTCTAGCAGCGTGTAAAGCTGCCTCATTTACTAAATTCTCTAAATCTGCACCAACTAAACCAGGGGTACTTTTAGCGACAACCCCTAAATCAACAGTTTTATCAATAGGAATTTTTTTTGAATGAATCTTTAAAATACCTTCGCGACCTTTCATATCAGGTACATCTACAATAATTTGACGATCAAATCTACCAGGTCTAAGCAAAGCTTTATCTAAAACATCTGGTCGATTAGTTGCTGCAAGCAATATAACATTTTCATCAGTACCAAACCCATCCATTTCAACTAATATTTGATTTAAAGTTTGTTCTCTCTCATCATGCCCCCCTCCTAAGCCTGCACCTCTATGTCTTCCAACAGCATCTATTTCATCTATAAAAATAATACTTGGAGAATTTCTCTTTGCCTGAGAAAACAAATCTCTAACCCTGCTAGCGCCTATACCTACAAACATTTCCACAAATTCAGCGCCACTTATACTAAAAAATGGCACACCGGCTTCACCAGAAACAGCTTTAGCAAGAAGTGTTTTACCAGTGCCTGGAGAACCAAGCAATAAAGCACCTTTGGGAATTTTGGCTCCAATCTTATTATACTTTCGTGGATTTTTTAAAAAACCTACAATCTCTTGAAGCTCAAACTTAGCCTCATCACATCCTGCGACATTATCAAAAGTTGTAATAGGCTTATCAGCAGAAACTATTCGAGCCTTACTCTTTGCAAAATTAAATATACCTGATTGACCACCTCCCCCTTGCATTCTTCTCATTATAAAAAACCAGAAGAATATTATTAAAAGCCAAGGAGCAAAACTCATAAAATAATCAAAAAATCCTGGAGTTCTAGGCTTAAAAGTAAGTATGTTAACCATCCTATCTTCATACTTAGTTATATCAGGCAATGTTATGGAAAACCTTTGTCCATCTTTAGTCTCTCCTAGACAATCAGACTCTTCTGTACCTGTGCAAACTATTTCTTTAATATTATTGCTTTCTAGCTGAGAATTGAACTGCCTAAAATCATATTTTTTAACTGAACTTTCATTTACAAATACGTTCATAATTGAAACTATAACGACAACCAATAACATCCAAAGAAGAAAATTATTTTTATTATTAAAATCAATACCTTTTATCTTTTTTTTATTTTTTTTCATAAGCTTCTCTAATAAAATTAAACGACCTCGAAAACATCTTTTAAATTTCTATATCTTTCATCGTAATCTAAGCCGTATCCAACCACAAATTCATTTCTTAATTTATACCCATACCACAACAATTTATATTTTTTTTTATTTTCATTTCTTAAAAAAAGTGTAGCCACTTTAATTGTTTTAGGGTTTCTTTTTTTAAAATCATCAATAACTTTTTTTATAGTCTTACCTGTATCAACTATATCTTCTAATATTAAAACATCTTTATTGAATAAATCTACTTTAGTGTCGTATTTATAATTGACTTTTCCACTAGATTTCTTCTTACCCATATAAGAAGAACATGATATCGTGTCAAGTATAAAATCAAATGATATTCCATTAATAATATCCATCATAAAAAGCAAAGCACCGTTCATAATGCCTACCAAAACCAAATCTTTATCTTTATATTCACTATTAATTAAATCTACTAATTCTTTGTTTTTCTTAATTATATCGTTATGGTCTAAAAGTTTTTTCATATTAACTTTCATTAATTATTCACTCCAATCAATTAGAATACTTCTATTTTCCCCAAGCAATAAATTATTTATAAACAATCCAGGAATCCAAAGAATAGATCCTTCTGAATTTTCTATAATAGGATAAGTATTTTTTTTAAACAACGGAATTTTATTATCAATAAAAATATCACTTACTTTCTTATGAAAGCCGTCACTTAATTCAACCTTATCTCCATAAATCCATGAACGTAAATATACACCATTATCTATTATTTTTTTATCAATAAAACATTTTGATTTATCCATAGGGATATAATCTTCTTTATAAGTCAAAAAAATTCTGCCAATGCCCCATTTTACACTACAATCCTTTATTTGAATACGCTTACTATTCAAATTATCAATATCAACAGGATTATATAAAATAATAACACCTCTATCTTTTTGAACATAATATTTATTTAGCAATTTAAATTTAGATCCAGCCTTTGATTTTAAAATAAAATTACGAAGCTGATTCCAAAATTTTTTATTTGCCTTATAATTTTTTATACCTGTTATTTTTTTTAACAATGACTGAAAAAACAACTTAAAATACAAATTGTCATAAATATTAAACCATTCACAATCAACAACAGTATATAAACTATTTTTTTCAACAATATATCTATCGATACTTATATCAATATCTTTCTTCGCTTGTTTAAACATCGCAATACTTTTTTTATGTATATTTTTAATCTTATTAAATAAAAACTGATCTTTTTTTAAAAAGGGAATGATGCATTTTCTTACTTTGTTTCTTTTGAAAACATAATCATTGTTTGAGGGGTCACTAAAATAGCTTACAGAGTTGTTTTTGACATATGCTTTGATGCTATTTTTATCAAATTTCAACAAAGGTCTTCTAATTTTCCCCAATTCAAATCTAATGCCAAGCATTGATACAAAATCACTTCCATTAATAAAATTCATAGCAATAGTTTCTATTTGATCATCATAATGATGTGCAGTAAAAGTCAAATCTATATCATTCTCTTTTTCAATCAAAGATAGAAAATCGTACCTAATTAATCTAGCTTTTGACTCAAAATTTTCATGAGCATCAACATTTACGCTCTTAATATTTTTAAAAATAGTCTCTGGCAACGACATCATGTGAGCTTGGACATTATTGGAATAAGGGCTAGTGTTATAATTAACGTATGTCAAATATATATCGAGATTCAACTCAGATTTAAGTTTTAAAATTAAATTTAAAAGACAAGAACTATCCATTCCTCCTGAGTAGGATATCTGAATTTTAATTCTATCACTTGTTTCGAGATTTGATTCTATTCGGTATTTAGATACGACTTCTCTAACAGTATCTAACATTTACACTTCGTCAAAAAAATATGGCCTCAAGCATTGAATTTTATCTTCATAGGAATTAGGATAAAGAAACCATTCAGTAATAGAAATAGAACTTAATAGCGAATTTCCATCCTGAGGGGTAAAACAAAATCCTGTGATTTCAGTTCCATTTTTAACATTTAACGTAGGACGAGATATAACAGCCTGGTTCAAAATTCTACCAAAATGGCCATGATCTCTACCAAAAGAAAAAACTTCATTAGAAGTAATTTTATCTGTTATAGACATTCTATCGTTAGCATTTATTTTATCTATTATTTTATTTAATGAAGTCGGCTCTTTAACCTTCAAATAAAACTGCAATATATGCATATACTGAGAATTGACCTTCATAGCTGATGAAAATAAATTCAATTTTTGACCTATAGTTTTAAAAAGTAAATGAGCATCTCTAGCATGATGAGTTCCAAATTCAGAATCCCCGTGAGAACCAACTGATGGACTTGGAATAAAGCCTTTTGTCTGACTGACGTCATTGGCTCTTCTTATCAAATTAAATCTACCTTCAACAAGATTGTCTGGGCTATCGTAAGTAGCCAAAGTTTGAACTATAGATGAAAGATTATGAGTATTGCATGAAACCACCTGAACAAACTTATCTTCTCCATAAGTTAAGGCTGAATCATTAATGCCACGAGCATACATTTTTCCAAAACCAAATTCACTGCCCTGAGCAACAAAACCTAAAGTTTCATTAACAAATTTTTGGTAATACTTCTTTTTATTTTCATGCCCAAATCCTTTAGGAGTGCAATCAATGACTACAGAAGCCCTTTTTATTGCTTCTTCTGTATCAAAAGAAGGCTTCATATCTAAATCAATAAAACCTTTAAATTTTTCTGCATGCGTAGTTAGCTTCGCGCCCCTAGAAAGAAGACTTTTAACCTTAGATCTGTCTGTTGTTAATGGTGTATTCTTATGGAAACTAACTCCATCAATACCTAATTCTTCTTTCAAATTACAAAATAAACCAATAAGCGGCTCTCCAATTGTTCCTGTGCCAACAATATGAACTATTTTTTTAGACATTCAATCTCCTTTAATTAGTAATTATAATCAACATTATCCATTAGGAACTTTGATAAATTATCAATACCATGAGCTTTTTCAAAAGATAATTGCTCATCAGCCTCTGTACCATTCGTTAAAATGTCCTCAACACTAGAAATAACATCTAGATTCCCAAACTCTTCTAAAGATGAGCGTATACTCTCTAGCATCTTGTATACATAATCTTTTAATAACAGAATTTGACCATCATAGCAATCCGTTAATTTTGAATTAAATCCAAATCTGGTGGACTTCCAAAAAGCATCATTTAAAATCTCATAGTTCATATCTTCAATATTTTTATTTATTCTAACTTTTTGATCATACGAATGAACAAGAGCCTGAGTTAACGCAACAATCATTTTAGTTTTTTTCAATGATCTCTGCACGTCACATATTCTATATTCTATAGTTCCATAATCTAAATGTGGTCTAATTTTCCACCATATCTGCCTACTTTTTTCTATGGACTTTGTCTTAATTAATTGATTCACTAAACTAATATAACTTTCAAAAGAATCAATCTTAACAGGAATATTCGTTCTTGGAAAAGCACCAAACTGCATACTTCTAGATGATTTAAAACCTGTATTTACTCCTTCAAAGAAAGGAGAGTTTGTGCTAATTGCCAACAAAGCAGGTATCCACCTTCTTGTTGCATTTGTTATTTTAATTGCTCTATCAGGATTATCAACTGAAACATGTACATGCGTAGAAAAAGTTATATTACGCTTTGCATAATATCTAAGTTGATCTGAAACCCAATTATATGAGTCATTAGATACAAACTTTTGATCTAAAGACATAGCTTTTGGATGAGTTCCACTAATGCCTATTTTAAAACCTTCTTTTAATCCTATCTTCCTTAATTCATTCCTTTGATTTGATAAAAAAACAATAGCTTCACTTGCATCTCTACAAACCGGGGTATTTGTCTCAATTTCAGATAATAGTAATTCATAAGAATATCTTTCTCTATCAGGAACTGATTCCATTATCTCATTAGCTTTATTTATAAGTGATCCAGTATTAGGAGAACAAATCATTAATTCTTCTTCTACTCCAACACTGTAATTTCTTTTTTGACTATATATTTTTCTATATTTATCTAAATCTATCATATCACAGAAGTCTCACTCCATTCACCAAAAACTTTTTTCATAGATTCAACAATCTCTCCTAATGTTGCGCCTAGCTTAGAAGCCTCTATTATAATAGGTATTAAATTAATATCTTTATCACAACACAAAGATATTTCTTTCAATTTTTGCTCTACTAATTGAGAATTTCTTGAATTACGTAAATTATTTATTCTTGAAATCTGTTCATCTTCAACCTCTTTTCTTATTTTTAATATTGGAATGTCAATAGATTCATCATCATTAATAAATTCATTAACACCTACTATAATTCTATCTTTTGAATCTACATTTTTTTGGTATGTCATAGATGATGCTGCAATCTCTTTTTGAAAATATCCAGATTCAATACAATCTACAACACCACCCAATTCATCAACCTCATTAAAATAATCATATGCCTCTCTCTCTATTCTCTTAGTTAGATTTTCAATATACCATGAACCTCCAAGAGGATCGACAACATTTGCTACACCACTTTCATAAGCTATTACCTGCTGAGTCCTCAATGCTATTTCTGCTGCTTTTTGTGACGGTAAAGCTAATGTCTCATCCATAGAATTAGTATGTAAAGATTGAGTACCGCCCAAAACACCCGCTAATGCCTGTAAAGAAGTTCTAACTATATTATTTTCAGGCTGCTGAGCTGTCAAGGAAAACCCTGCTGTCTGAGTATGAAAACGAAGCTTTAAAGATCTCTCATTCTTTGCATTATATTTTTCTTTTAAAGTTTTAGCCCAGATTTTTCTTGCAGCCCTAAACTTAGCAATTTCTTCAAAAAAGTCTAAATGCGAATTAAAAAAAAATGAAATTTTTGGAGCTATATCGTCTACATCTATACCTTTTTTAATAGCATAATCAAGATATGTAAACCCATTCTTTAGAGTGAACGCTAACTCTTGTATTGCAGAAGAACCTGCTTCCCTTATGTGGTAACCGCTAACTGAAACTGGATTATATTTTGGCATATATTTATTACAATACTCAAATAAATCTACAATAAGTCTTATTGATGGTTCAGGAGGATAAATCCACTCTTTCTGAGCAATATATTCTTTTAATATATCATTTTGAAGAGTTCCGCGCAATATTGATAAATCGATATTTTTTTTCTCAGCTAATGCAACATAAAAAGCAAACAAAATTACTGCAGGGCCATTTATTGTCATAGAAACACTTGTCTTAGATAAATCAATATCTTTAAATAAAATTTCAAAATCTTCTAGAGTAGATACAGAAACGCCACAATGACCAATCTCACCTTTTGATAATTTATGATCACAATCATATCCCATTAAAGTAGGCATATCAAAAGCAACTGATAGACCTGTTTGTCCCTGCTTTAATAGATACTTAAATCTTTTATTAGTCTCAGATGGAGAACCAAACCCTGAAAACTGCCTCATAGTCCACAACTTAGACCTATATAAATTTGAATGAATGCTTCTAGTGTACGGGTATTGCCCTGGGAAGCCTAAATCTTTTTTGTAGCTATCATCAATATTTTCTGGAAAATAAGATAAATCTACTTCTTCATTAGATGCGCTTTTAAAGCTATAATTTCTTTTTTCTTTTTTTGACTCCTTGCTAAGCCATTCCTTGATTTCTTTATTTTTTTTCATTTTTTTTCATTTTTTTAATCTTATCAGCAATATTCTCTATACATAAACCGCAATCTTCAAGCAATTCTTTACGTGAGCCCTGAGATACAAATTCATCGTCAATGCCTATAACTTCAATATTACCAGCATATTTTTTTGAATTCAAATATCCACTAACAAATGATCCAAACCCCCCAATAGAAACTCCTTCCTCAATAGTGATAACATTATCATACGATTCTATAATCTCATCTATCATTTCATAATCAATTGGTTTTATATATCTGCAGTTAATTATTGTTGGATTATAATCAATATAACTACACAAATAATTATAATTACTTAAAACTAAATCGACCATACTCCCAACCGCTAAAATAACACTTTTATCACCTTTTTTCAATAATTCCCATTTACCTACCTTAATTAGTTTTTGATTATTTTTTTCATTATAAGTAATACAACTACCTTTTGGATAACGCACAACAAAACTTTTCTTAATTTTAACAGCTGTATAGAGAAGGTTTCTAAGCTCATCACCATCTTTAGGAGCCGCAATAATCACTCCTGGCATAGATATAAACATATTGATGTCATACAAACCATGATGAGTAGGACCATCTTCACCAACAATACCTGAACGATCGAGACATAGAATAAAAGGCAGCTCCTGCAACAATAAATCATGAATAATATTATCATATGCTCTTTGAGAGAAAGTTGAATAAAGAGCTATTATTGGAAGCGTATTAGCTGCAGATAATCCAGATGCATATGCCAAAGCATGACCTTCAGCAATACCTACATCTATAATTCTATGAGAAAATTTTTCTGAAAATTCCCTTAAGCCTGTACCAATCTCCATAGCAGCAGTAATGCATATAAAGTCATTATCTTTCGCTAGACTAAGAACACTTTTTCCGAAGACATCAGAATAATTTAAAGATTTTAATTTTTTATTACTCTGTTTTCCTGAAAGGCTATAATATTTTATTGAATCTGATTCAGCATTTTTACTACTTTTACCCTTTTTTGTTAAAACATGAATCAATACTGGTGAATCAATTTTTTTTACATTTTCAAAAATCTTAATCATAGACTTAATATCATGACCATCTATGGGCCCTATATACCTTAGCCCAAGTTCTTCAAAGAGCCCTCCAGGGGTTAAAAAACTCTTCAAACTTTCTTCTGATTTTTTTAAAATTGTTTTTACTCTATTTTTTAAAAAAGGTATTTTGCCAACAATGTTCCAAATCTTGTTTCTAAGTAAATTATACGAAGGATTTGTTATAATTTTACTTAAATATCTTGACAATGCACCAACACTATCTGATATTGACTTACTGTTGTCGTTTAAAATAATACATAATTGAGTCTTATGATATCCAAGATTATTTATTGCCTCATAAGATAATCCTCCCGTCATCGCACCATCTCCTATAATCGCAACAACTTTATGATCAAGGAAGTTCTTATCTCTTGAATGAGCAAAACCTAATGCTGCTGATATAGAGGTGCTAGAATGACCTGCTCCATAACAATCATATTCACTCTCAGATATTTTCAAAAAACCACTAATTCCATCCTTTTTCCTAATGGTATTAAAAACATCTTTTCTTCCTGTTAAAATTTTATGAGAATATGCTTGATGACCTACGTCCCAAATCAATTTATCTTTTGGCGTATCATATACATAATGAAGAGCTATAGTTAAGTCAACAACACCCAATGGAGATGAATAGTGTCCTCCATTTTCTTTTACAGTCTTCTTTATCAAATCAGATATTTCTAATGACAGCTTTCCTAAATCATCTATTGAAACATCTTTTAAATCTTTAGGAGAGTTTATTAAGTCTAAAATATTATCTTTTTTCATAATAAAATTTATCTAAAAAATATTTATGTAATCTCACATCTCCATTTAATTCAGGGTGAAATGAGCACGCCAAGTGATTATTATCCTCAATTATAACAGGCTCATTTTCATAGATATAATCTATCTTAAGATTCTTTTCAAAACTAACAACTTTTGGCGCTCTAATAAAAATAGCATCAAAATTATTAATTTTAAAATTTTTTAAATTAACATTATCATGAAATGAGGATATTTGAGACCCCCAAGAATTCCTAGAAACAGTAAAATCCATTAATGCTAAAGGATTAATATTATAGCCAAGATTTTTTGTTTTAGACAACATTATCATACCGGCGCATGTGCCAAAAATTGAATAACGCTTAGCATATTTAAGTATCGGTTCTCTAAGTGAAAATCTATCTAAAAGCATAGATAAAACTGTCGATTCACCTCCTGGTATAATTAAGGAATTTGTTAAACGTAAATCAAAAACATTCTTGACATATGTACTTTCAACTCCAATTTTATTTAAGATACTTTTATGTTTCTGAAAATCACCTTGAAGAGCAAGAACTCCTACCATCCTCGTTCCTGAAACATTTGTTCCTTAGGAATATCTGCAATATCAAGTCCTTTCATTGCGTCTTTAAGTTTTTTAGATGCCTCCATTAAAATTTTAGGATTATCAAAATTTGTTGTAGCATCTACTACAGCTTTTGCTCTATTTTCAGGGTCTTTTGATTTAAATATACCTGAACCAACAAAAACTGATTCAGCTCCTAACTGCATCATTAAAGAAGCATCTGCAGGAGTAGCTATGCCTCCAGCACTAAAATTAGGAACAGGAAGCTTTTGGATTTTCTTTGCTTGCTCAACCAGGCTAACAGGAACTTTGACATCTTTAGAATAATCAGACATAGCCACAGAATCCATTTCTAAAAGATTCCTTAATTCAGTCATTATTGTACGCATATGCTTTACTGCTTCTACAATATTCCCAGAACCTGCTTCACCTTTAGTTCTTATCATAGCGGCTCCCTCATTTATCCTTCGAAGAGCCTCTCCTAAATTTCTAGCTCCACATACAAAAGGAATTTTAAAATTATTTTTATCTACGTGAAAAGCATTATCTGCAGGAGTTAAAACCTCACTCTCATCAATAAAATCTACCTCTAACTCCTCTAATATTTGAGCTTCTGCAAAATGACCAATTCTACACTTAGCCATCACCGGTATTGAAACTGTTTTTTTAATATCTATAATCATCTGAGGGTTTGACATTCTTGCTATACCTCCATCTTTCCTTATATCTGATGGAATCCGCTCTAAAGCCATTACCGCAACAGCTCCTGCATTTTCTGCTATCTTAGCTTGCTCAGGATTGGTTACATCCATTATAACTCCACCCTTAAGCATTTCAGCTAAACCAACTTTTATTTTAAAATTATTTTTTTCCATATTTATTCTCTTATTTTTTTTATTTTTTCTGCAACATCTTTTATCAAATAATCAGGAGTTGAAGCTCCTGCGCTTATACCAACAGAAGACACATTTCTAAACCATCCATTTTTAATTTCATCAGCACACCTTACTTGATAAGTTCTGCTATTTATAGTTTTAGATAGTTTCGCGAGTCTTTTTGAGTTAGCACTTGTAAAAGAGCCTATTATAATAACAACATCATACTTCGTTGCAAGCTCTTTTATCTGTTCATGGTTTCTTTTAGTAGGAAAACAAATAGTATTCACAAACCTCAAATCATAAACTTTAGTCATTAATATATTTATTATCATTTGAACATTTTCAATCATTTGAGTGCTTTGAGTTACAACACCTGCTTTTTTTAATCCTGCTTTACTCAATTTTTTTGCTTCATCTGGATTAGCAATTATAATAGCCTTATCTACCTGCGCTGCAATTCCCATAACCTCATCATGTCCATGATCACCAATAATTATAATTCTACGACCCTCATTATCTAATTTCTTAACCTCTCTATGAATCTCATGAACAAGTGGACAAGTTGCATCTATAATATCCTTACCTTCTTTTTTTGCTTTTTCCCAAACCTTTGGCTTTGTACCATGCGCTCTAAATAATATTTTTTTATTTTTAGGAACATCTTCCAGCCTTTCAACAACTTTTGCTCCTGCCGCACTTAGGTCCTTAACCACACTTTCATTATGAACAATATCTCCCAGCATATAAACATGGTCAAATTTTTGAGCCGTATCATAAGCAAGATTAACAGCATCTCTTACACCAAAACAGTACCCTGCGTCTTTAGCAATCACAACTTTCATAGCTTGACCTTAGGTAAAGTTATACCAATCTGTTTTTGATATTTTCCAGATCTATCTTTATAGCTAAACTCGCATTCCTCATCAGACTCAAAAAATAAGACCTGACACAATCCTTCGTTAGAATATATTTTAGCAGGCAAAGGTGTTGTATTAGAGATTTCCAACGTGACATGACCCTCCCATTCTGGCTCAAAAGGAGTAACATTAACTATAATTCCGCACCTTGCATATGTAGATTTACCTACACATAAAGTTAGAATATTTTTAGGGATCTTGAAATACTCAACACTTCTTGCAAGAGCAAAACTATTTGCAGGAACGATACACACATCACCTTTATATCTTACAAATGATTTTTCATCAAAATTTTTAGGATCAATAATGCTATTATTTATATTAGTGAAAATTTTATACTCATTAGAAACCCTAAGATCATAGCCATAAGAAGAAACTCCGTAAGATATAACTTTTGAAGACACTTGGTCATCTGAAAAAGGAACAATCATATCATTTTTAGTTGACATCTTTTTTATCCATCTATCGCTTTTAATTGCCATTTAAAATCCTATTATTCAATTCATTTACAATTTTAGAAATTACTTTATCAAAATCAACGGTTTTTATTTTAGCTCCAGAAGCTAAAGGATGCCCTCCCCCTTCAAACTTCTCAGCAATATCGTTAATTATATACTTCCCTCTAGATCTTAAGTTCATCTTATAGTAATCTGTTTTTAATTCAGTAAGAACAAAAGACACCTCAACTCCTTTAATTGATCTCAAAAACTCACTCAATCCATCGGTGTCAGATAAATTAGCGTTGCATTGCTCTAAATATTCCTTACTAATAACAACATAACACACCTTTTTATTACATTCATATTTTAACTTATTAATAACTAAACTTAAAAGCTTGATTTGACCATAAGTTTTATTCTCATAGACATTTTGATATATTTGGTTCGGAATTACACCGGCACTAAGCAATTGAGATGCTATTTGATGAGTTTTGGGATTTGTATTTGAATATCTAAAAGAGCCTGTATCTGTTATAATTGCAGCATATAAAGCATTTGCAACTTTTATATCATTTAAAGATGACGTATTATATTTATTCAAATATTCCCAAACCATGTAACCAGTTGCAGGTGCTTTTAAATCTATATATTCAAAACTAAAAAATGATTCATTCCGTGATTCATGGTGATCAATATTAATCTTATTTTTACATGATTTAATTAGCGGAAATATTTCCTTTAATCTTCTATAATCTCCTATATCAAAAATTATTGCTAAATCTATAGAATTCAACCATTCATCAAATTTAGAATCATATAAATTGATAATATTTTCAGGGTCAATAAAATTATACTTAGAAGACATTCTAGAGCAATTAATTATTTTACAATCTTTACCCATACCTTTTAAATAATAATAAAAAGCTATCTCTGAACCTAGACCATCACAATCAGGATTCTCATGCGTAGATAATAAGATTTTATCTGATTCCTGTATTTTATGATTTATATGTTCACTATCTTGCATTTTTAAATAAAAAGAGCAGTTAGGGCTATAATCTTTGAATTTTTCATTATATATAATGCTGTTTTTACTAAAAAGCAATCGGAATTTGAATCATTACCATTTGCATCAATAGCTATTAAATCAACAGCACATAATATGTTTTTATACATTTTATTATTTCCTATAAAAAAATTAAGTTAATTATAACAAAGCAAGGAACCAATATTAATATAGACCAAACCATGTAGCCAAAAAAACTTGGCATTTTAACCCCATTTTCCTCAGCAATAGACTTGACCATAAAATTAGGTGCATTGCCTATATATGTATTTGCACCCATAAAAACAGCTCCAAGAGAAATTGCTAGCAGTTTTGAGTTTAAAATAGGATTACTAGAAATCGCACTTTGAAAAGCATTAACATCAAATGAGCTCATAGCTTTAGATAGGCCGGCTGCCTCAAAAAAGACAAGATAAGTAGGTGCATTGTCAAGAAAAGAAGATAAGACTCCTGTGAGCCAAAAATATAAAGAGTATGACATATCAGAAAAAAAACTTTGATTATTATTAAGAATCACTAAAGCAGGAATGATTGTTATAAAAATACCTATAAATAGCTTAGCCACCTCCATTATAGGGTGCCAAGTGAAACCGTTCTCTTTTCTATATGAATTCTTTGTAAATACTAAGCTTAGCATTGCCATGCCTAATAAAATTAAATCACGTAAAACATTTCCCTTTAACACCTCTACTATATAATCACCAATTGTAACTTTAAAAATAGGCCATTTTAAAGAGTCAGAACCACTTAATAAACCAGCCATTATTACCCCAAGTAAAAAAATAAAATTAATCTTACCTTTTAAAGCTAAGCTTTCTTTAGAATTTTCATAATTTATTTTTTCATCATTTAAATTTTCTTTATTATAAAGCTTTGTATCAAGAATATAATAAACGAGCAAAAGAATAATTGAAATTGTCAACATAGGTAAAAACATATTAGTAGTAGTCCAAAAGAAATCAACGCCCTTTAAAAACCCTAAAAATAAAGGTGGGTCCCCCAAAGGAGTTAATGAGCCTCCAATATTAGCAACTAAGAAAATAAAAAATACAACCGTGTGAATCTTGTTCTTTCTTGATTTATTAGCTCGTAACAATGGACGAATCAGCAACATTGCAGCGCCCGTGGTACCCATAAAAGACGCAACAGAAGTACCAATAGCTAATATTATTGTATTAGTCTTAGGATTACCAGCTAATTTACCTTTTAACAGGATGCCACCTGATATAGTGTATAAAGAAAATAAAAGTACAATAAAAGGAATGTACTCTGTAAGCATCACTTTAAAAAATTCATAACCAGCAAAAGCAAATTGCTTTTCAATAATTAGAAACGGGAAATAAAATACAAAAGCCCAAAAAAGTGCAATCTTACCATAATTATTCTCCCAAAATTTATGAGCTAATAGAGGCAATATCGCAATAGAAAGCAACATACCAATAAATGGAACAACATAAAAAAAACTCAATCCTTCACCATGATAAAGGTTATTATGTGCTCCTGAGGCGCTAAATAAATTTGAAAATAACAATAATAATAAAATCTTCGTTTTCATAAGTACTAAAAATTATAATAAATTATCGAATAATTATGCAACTTTTATTGACAATAATAATATTATTTTGTGTTCTAATCATAATGGCTGCTGGAACCTTATTCTTCAACAAGCAATTAAAAGGTTCTTGTGGAGGCGTGAACACAAACTGTGATTGCAGTGCCATCCAAAAAAAAGTATGTTCATTAAAAACAAAACCTAATTAAAAACCTGGCTTAGTTAAATTTGTTTTTAAAATTTGAAAAATTGGATGTTTCAGCGCTTTTAAGCTCACCTTGATCATAATAGATAATATACGCCTCAGAATTTTCTATGCTTTCAATAAAATCTATCGCATCATTAATACTTAAAATCATTAAGATTGTAGCTAGTGCATCTGCATCAATACAATCTTTCGAAATCACTGTAGCACTTGCAACAACACCTTCTTTAATTTCTAATGGATATCCATCTATAGGGTTTATAATATGAGTTCTTTTTTTTGATTTTTTTCCTAAATACTCAATAAAATTAAAATAATTACCTGATGTTGCAATCGCTCCATTTAAAAGATATACACTATCAACACTATTCATTAATTCATTCGGGTCTTGTATTCCTATAAGCCATCCTTTTTGATGGGATGTTTTAACTTTAATTTCGCCCCCTATTTCAACATAATAATTTAAATATCCTTTTTTTGATAAATAATCTGCAACAATGTCAACAGCATAACCTTTAGCAATAGCACTTACATCAATTTCTGTCTCAGCATGCCTTTTATATATAGTTTTTCTATTAAAATCGAATACAATGTTATCCATTCCCACGAATTGAAAAAAGCTCCTAAGGATATTTTCAGAAGGCTCGTACTGTCTTGCATTATATCCTTGAAAGCCCCATAATTGATAAAGAGGCTTAACAGTGATATCAAAAAAACCTTCTGATATTTCATTATAGTAAAATGATTTTTTTATTACTTCTGCAAAATAGTCAGATATCTGATAAGGCTGGTTCAACTCTTTTGTTGAATTAAATATTGATATTTCACTATTTGAATCATAGGTTGACATTTGATTGTTAATATCTTCCAAAATTAGACTTACATCTTTAAAAATAAGGTCAGTATTAATTTCTTTTGAATGTCTAACTACAATTTGATACTGAGTGCCCATTGTTGAGCCTTTTACAACAAAATCTTTATCTAAGTTGGATTCGCACCCGAAGAATATTAAAAAAAGAAGATTACTTGTAAATATTAATAGATATCTATTATCCACCAAAGTCGTCTAGATCTATCATTTCTGGATCAACCCCTATATCATCAAGCATTTTTAATACAGCAGAGTTCATCATTGGTGGACCACACATATAATACTCAATTTCAGTTGGATCTTCATGATCTTTTAAATAGTTATCATGAACAACCTGATGTATAAAGCCTGTAAACCCATCCCAATTATCTTCTGGTAATGGGTCCGATAAGGCCACGTGATAGGTGAAATTTGGAAACTTGTCTTGAATTTTTTTAAAATGACTATCATAAAACATTTCTCGCTTAGATCTTGCTCCATACCAATAAGATACTTTACGACCTGTTTTTAGTGTGTCAAATAAATGAAATAAGTGAGACCTCATTGGTGCCATGCCTGCACCACCACCAACATAGACCATCTCTCTATCTGTATCTTTGATAAAGAAGTGCCCATAGGGGCCTGATATGGTCACATTATCTCCAGGCTTTAAGTTGTAAATATAAGATGAAGCTACACCGGGAGGAGCATCCCATTGCTGAGGAGGAGGATGCGCAATTCTTACATTGAGCATAACTATATTTCCTTCAGCTGGATGGTTAGCCATTGAATACGCTCTAAAAACACCATCTTCATTGTTCTGAGCTATAAGATCCCACATTTTAAATTTATCCCAGTCCGACCTATATTGATCCTCAACATTAAACTCTGAATAAGAACATTTATATTTTGGAATATCTATTTGGATATATCCACCAGATTTAAAATCAATATTCTCACCTAAGGGAAGTTCTACAATTAATTCTTTGATAAATGTTGCAACACTCCTATTTGATTTTACGGTACATTCCCATTTCTTCACATCTAACACTTCAGGAGGAAGCTCAATCTTCATATCTTCTCTAACTTTTACTTGACAAGAAAGCCTCCAATTTTCTTTTGCCTCCGATCTAGATATATGGCCTTCTTCAGTAGGCAATAAATCACCCCCACCTTCACTAACTTGACACTTACAAACACCACATGTCCCCCCTCCACCACAAGCAGAGGGAATAAAAATATTCTGATTTGAAAGAGATGAAAGGAGTGTCCCGCCTGGCTTTATGTTAAAACTTTTATCGGGGTCATCATTTATACCTATAACAACATCTTCCTGTGAAACTAATTTTTTTTCTGCAATATAAAGAATAGTAACAAGAAAGTAAGAAATCAATAGAAATACACATACACCTGAAATTATAACTAAATACTGATCCATTATAATTTTATTCCTGAAAATGATAAATATGCCATAGAAATCAAACCTGTAAGTATCATTGTAATACCTAAACCTCTTAGACCACCAGGAACATTAGCATATTGAATTTTATATCTTATTGCAGCCATTGATAAAATCGCTAACGCAAAACCAAATCCAGAGCTTGCACCAAAAACAACGGATTGTCCAAAATTGTAATTTCTTTCAGCCATAAACAAAGAAGCTCCTAGAATAGAACAATTTACAGCTATTAATGGAAGAAATACTCCAAGATTTGCATACAAAGACGGGCTAAACCGCTCAATTATCATTTCAACCAACTGAACCATTGCTGCTATTGTAGCAATATATGCTATATATGCAAGAAAAGTTAAATCTATATCTAATGCATTTTCTCCTAAAACCCAATAAAGAGCTCCTTCATCAAGAAGAAAAGTCTTTATTGCCCAATTAACAGGCGTACATATACCACATACAAAAATTACTGCGGCACCCAAACCAATTGATGGTTTAATCTTTTTAGATATAGCTAAATACGAGCACATTCCTAAAAAGAAAGAAAGAATCATATTCTCAACAAAAATAGATTTAATAGCTAAATTAACATATTCCATAAAAACTAATCCTCAATATAACCTGTTATTGTTCTTTGTGCCCAAATTATAAGACCTAATATAATAAACGCTCCGGGAGCTAATAACATCAAGCCATTCCCTATATAGGATTCTGGAAAAATACCAAAACCTAATAATGTTCCACTACCAAACAGTTCCCTAAAAATAGAAACCAATATTAAAATTAAACCATAACCTAGGCCATTTGCAATTCCATCAATAAAAGAATCCTTTACATTATTTTGCATAGCAAAAGCATCTGCTCTTCCCATGACTATACAGTTAGTTATGATTAATGCAACAAAAACAGACAACTGCTTACTCATCTCGTAAGCATATGCTTTTAAAAATAAATCGACCAATATAACTAAAGTCGCAATAACAGTCAGCTGAACAATTATTCGAATACTATGAGGAATAACTTTTCTGAGTAATGAGATTGTAATATTTGAAAACGTTAATACAAAAGTCATAGCAAAAGTCATAATTATGGCTTTGTCAACCAATACTGTAACAGCTAATGCTGAGCAGACACCTAAAACTTGCTTGGTTATTGGATTTTCTGCACTTATAGGATCTGAAAATATTTTATTCATAATTTACCCCAAGCATATTTTTTTTACCTGAATTTTTTAAAATCTCACTATAACGATTTAATATATGATGCTCTATAAATGTGTCTAATCCATCACTTGTGACTGTAGCACCAGAGATATACTCTAAATCATAGCGCTCATCAACAATTGTTTTAGTCATTTTTGGAGTTTTGTTATTTTTCAAACTAATCTGTTTATTCAGATATCTTGCCTTTACTTCATATTTATCAATTTCTCCTCCTAAACCAGGGGTCTCACCATGTTCATAGAAAGATACTCCTTTAACAAGATATTCTCCATCATTTCTACCACCTAGCAAATCATTTGGAATAATGTAAATAAAGCCTTTTATAGTTGACCACAAACCTTTGCCAGATATAGGAATAATATAACCACCTGTGTTTAAAACTTTAAATAATGGCAAGTACTCGTCTAAGTCATTTTTAAATGAATATAAAATTTGGCCTTCTTTTCCAGGGCCTGCATTAGCATCTTCTTTCCAAACCAAATCATTAAAAGTTACATCGTTTTTAAGCTTTGCAAGCGATCCATCAGAATTAAAAATAAGCTCTTCAATTTCAGAGCTATAAATATCTTTTAATTCATCCTCTTTTGAAAGCTTAGCAATATATGGATGGTTTGGATCCTTGAAATCCTCTAAATACCTAGCGAGCAACACATTCCTTTTCCTATCTAAGTCTTTATTGTTTTTTACTTTTTCTCTTGTTGACTCACTAAAAGTAGCTAGAATCATAGCAGCAAAAAAAGCTATAATACCAATAAAAATAAATGGATTTTTGATAAAATTTATCATTCTTTTGATATAACTCTCCTTAATACTTTCTGTTCATCATCAATCTTTGTATTAGGCTCTTCTAAAGAAGAAACTACATCCTTTTCAAATTGAAGTTGACCTTTATCAGTTACTCTTCTAAGAGATCTTTTATGACGTCTAGCTATATTAGCCTGAACCACATAATAATCAATTAATGGGGCAAACCCATTTGCAAATAACACTGCAAGCATCATACCTTCAGGATAAGCAGGATTTAAGACCCTAATCAAAACGCCCATTAAGCCTATCAAAAAGCCATAATAATACCTACCTCTTTCTGTATGAGCGCTAGAAACTGGGTCAGTAGCCATAAAAACCGTAGCAAAAGCATAGGAGCCAATCACAAAATGCCACTGAGGACCGACAAATAAAAATATATTCTCTTTTGCAAATAGCGGGCCTACAATGTAATTTAGAATTAATGTCATAAAAAACATTCCTGCAAGACACCCAAACATTGTTCTCCAACTACCTATTCCCGTAATAATTAAAAATAAAGCTCCTAACAAAACGCATAAGGTTGAAGTTTCCCCAATAGAACCTGGAACTAAACCAAAAAACATTTCAGACCAGGAATAGCCTATAATATCTGATGAATAGGGAATAGAACCATCATAAATAGTATTAGCAAGATCTCCTAAGGGAGTAGCTTTTGTCATATAATCCATGGAACCTAATGGATAGTAGCTTGCAGGCTTAACTACCCAAACTTTATCTCCAGACATGTGTGCAGGATATGCAAAAAATAAAAAAGCTCTAGCAACTAATGCAGGATTAAAAATATTAAAACCTGTACCTCCAAATATTTCTTTACCTATAACAATTCCAAAAGCGGTTGCTACACCTACCATCCACAATGGAATATCTGGAGGAAGAGTCAGAGGAATAAGCATACCGGTAACCAAGAAACCTTCATTTATCTCATGTTTTCTTACAATTGAAAAAATAGCTTCACAAATACCTCCAACTGAGTAAGTTACTATATATATAGGTAAAACAGTTAGCAAACCAACCCATACATTATTAACTATATTTGTAAAAATATGGTTTTGACCATAATTAGCATCATACAATAAATTAGACTGATAGCCTGTATTATATATACCAAAAAGTAAGCATGGAAGCAATGCTAGAACTACAAATATCATAGACCTTTTCAAATCTATAGAATCTCTTACATGCGGACCATTTTCCGTCTTATATCCTGGAACAAATAAAAACGTATCTATCGCATCATAAAGAGGATGTAGCTTCTCAAGTTTACCACCTTTTATAAAATGTTTTTCAACACTATCAAGCTGTTTTCTAAGAAAAGTCATTTTTGGCATCACTGGCTTAGATTTTGCAAGAGTTTGTAATTTATTTAAAATGTTTTTCACCCTTCAGCCTCTATAAAAATCAAACCTTCCTCAATGATTCTTGAAACTTCTATTTTGGATTGACAAGAAAACGCACATAAAGCAAAATCTTCAGGATCACATTCGTAAATACCTAGCTTTTCCATCTCTTCAATATCTTGACATAAAATACTTTTAACTAAAAAATCTGGATATATATCCATAGGTAGCATTTTTTCCCATCTACCAAATGGAATTATTGCCCTAATACTACCATTTAGGCCAGTATTTAAATCAGTTTCATTCAATCCTACAGCAGATGAAAGAAATGTATTAGATAAAGAATATTTTTTAAATCCCGGTAAAGCCCATCCTACAAATTCTCTTTCTATGAGCTCAGGAATAACAGTTAGAACTTCATCAAATGAATTCAAACTATCATCAGATTTTGATACAGATCCAGACAAAACATCGCCAGATAAGATACGATACTTTTCATTATCTAATTCCCCTACAATATCTTTAATTTGAAAACCTCTATTTACTCTATAATAAGATGGCTTTTTTAATCCCGAACCCCCACAAGATATAATTTTTTTAAAATCATAAGCACCAGATTTAAACGTTTTAACAATAGATACTAAATCTTGTATAGATAAATAGTACACTAAGTCCGTACTACTTGATATAGGCTCGATATGATGTATTTGAACTCCTATATTACCTGACGGATGAGGACCTGCAAAATAGTTTATATTTAATCCTTCTAAATCAAACTCATCGAAGAAAGTAGAGCCTTTTTTAAGACTCAAAAAAACCTTTCCATCAGTCAAAGAAGACAACAAATTTAATCCTTCAAGGATTTCGTTTTTATTGTTTTCAAAAACATGCTCTAAGTCTAAACTAAAGGGTGCAGTCTGATGCATAGATAAAAAGATTGCACGAGGAACAACGTCAGGGTCTGGAACTTTTGAAAAAGGTCTCTGTCGAAAATATGACCACAAGCCCGAATCTAATAAAAATTTCTTAAACTTTGATTTATCTAAGCCTACATCATGCTTTGTTAAAAGCTCAGAATCATTTCCTGCTTTTTTAATATTGATTTTTTCAACAACTCTTCTTTTACCAAAAACAATATCATCTACTGATCCAGAAACCGGAGATACAATTTTAACAGAATCTTTAGTTTTATCAAAGAAAAGTGGAGTGCCCTTTTTGACTTTATCTCCTTTTTTCACTAATAGCTTTGGTTTCATTCCTTTGTAATCACAAGGGTGAACACAATAAAATTCTCCACCAGAAATATCAACAATATCTTTAGATGGATTACCTTTTAATTTGAGGTTATGACCTTTTAGTAAATTATAGACACTCATTTATTTGCCTAAATCCTCTTTTCGTCTGTCTACTCTTTTTTTAGCTGAATCATAACGCGTTCTTTCTATTTTATTAGATGGTATTATTTTTCCAATTTTTTTGGGCTTTCTGTTTTCATCTAAAGCAACAAAAGTCAGATGCGCAGAAGCTGTATGTTTTATTTTACCTGTAATTGTATTCTCTGACTCTACCCTAACTCCAATTTCCATAGAACTAGAGGAAACATAGTTTACTGATGATTTCAAAATTAACATATCTCCTGTTTTGGCTGGTGATAAAAAATTCAAATGATCTATACTTGCAGTAACAACAGGTGACCTTGCATGCTTATAAGCAGACATAGCCGCACAAATATCAATCAAATGCATAACTCTTCCTCCCAATACATTGCCAAGAATATTTGTATCATTAGGAAGAACTAGCTCATGCATAACAACAACTGATTCAGGCACAGTTTTCATTTAACGAAATCAGTCATATATTTCACAAATAATTTTTTTACTGTCAAAGCCCATATCTTTTAAATTTCTCCTAGAATCAAGTATCATGTTTCTCCATCCGCATAAATAGAAAATGGGGTCAGTCAAATCTGTGTCATTAATTATATTTTTATACTGCTCGTGAACATAGCCAGATGCACCTTCCCACTCTTCTCTTGATAGAACAGGTATATAATCTAAACCTTTTATATCTTTTTTCCATTCAAGCATTTCGTCATAACATAATAAATCTGAACGAGTTCTTGTTCCAAAAATTAAATATATATTTTTATGCACAATTTTTTTCTGTTTGATTAAATCTAAAAAACTTCTAAAAGGAGCCAAGCCTGTTCCTGTACATATAAAGAATAAGTCGCTATCTATAGATTCAGGCAATAAAAATTTTCCCTTAGGACCTTCAACTTCTAATGAACCCCCTTCTTTTACTTTGCCAAATAATAAAGTCGTTAATGCTCCACCATCGAGTTTTACTATTAATAATTCAAAGCTATTTTTACCAGAATCATAAGACGCGATTGAATAGCTTCTTGTTATACCATCTACTTTAATATTAACATACTGGCCTGCCTGATACTTGAAATTCTTTTCTAACTTAATAACAAATTTCCAAGTAAGCTCTGTAATCTTAATTATTGATTCAAATTGACCTTTTAACCAAACTTTTGTCTTTGGTTTATATGCCATAATCTCTCCCTATTAGTAATAATCTTCAAAATAAACTAGAATCTAATTTAGCCTTAGTTAAGTTTTTTAGGCAAACTTTTATTATTGATTTTTATATTTAATTGTTGTTTTTTAACATTTTAATTGAAAAATGAAATTACTAGATACATTTATTTACCATATATTAAAGAGGACACCAAAGAAAGTAATTAAGGCTTTCTCAAAACGTTACGTTGCAGGATTCTCATTAAATGAAACTCTTCAAATTTGCAAGAAACTCAATAAAGAAGGATACTGTATTACGCTAGACATACTCGGAGAGCATACGAAAACTCTAGATGAGGCTAATTTTATAACTAATAAATATCTCGCACTCTTGGAAACCATTAGTCGAAAAAACATAAATGCTAATATATCTGTAAAACCATCTCATATTGGTCATGATTTAGGCATCAAAATATTTGAGAAAAATCTTATAAAATTAGCAGAAAAAGCTGAAAGTCTATCTAATTTTATTAGAATAGATATGGAAAGCTCTAAACTGACAGACGATTCAATATCTACATTTAAAAAATTATCACATAGGTTCTCAAATCTAGGAATTGTTCTACAAGCATATCTATTTAGATCTTTAAATGATTTAAAAAAACTAAAAAACCACAATTTAAATTTTCGACTCTGTAAAGGAATCTATAAAGAACCTAGCGATATAGCGATTCAAGATAAGGATGCTATTAACAAAAATTATTTAAAAATTTTAGAATATGCTTTTTTAAACAAAATTTATATCGGTATCGCTACGCACGATAAAAGCTTATTATTGCAAAGCTACAATCTTATTAAAAAACTTAAAATTCCTAAAGATAATTTTGAATTTCAAGGTCTTTATGGAGTGCCTTTAGAAGAATGGTATAAAAACCATCTAAAAAACAATTACAAGGTACGACTATACTTACCCTTTGGAGATGACTGGTACGAATATTCACTAAGAAGAATAAAAGAAAATCCTAATATAGCTAAGTATGTAATTAAAAATTTATTTAAAATACGCTAATTAATCCATTACGTGAATAAATTGATTTATGGCTTTTTGAATACTTTCTACATCAATCTTATCAGGAATAATAAATAATGCTTGTCTTCCAAAAATCTCATAAGGTTTAATGTACTCTTCTACAATATGGTATTTAGGCCTATTGATATAATCATCAAAAATTAATTTTGTACCTGGAGCTCCATTCAAAAGGGAAGTTAAGAAACATGCAACCCTAAAACGGCCATCTATTAATACAAGCTGCGGCTTTTCTTTTCTAGACCAAACAGAATTCACATAATTATAAATATAATCTCTTTTTTTATATGAAAGCGGCATTCCCCAAGCCCCTAAATCGCCTAAATCTACCCATTCAATTTCAATCCTATCTTTTGAATTTGCCTTTAATTTTACTGCATTAATCCATTCACTGCTGGTATCAACTGCCAATATCTTAGCTTTTGTATTATTATAAACCCACAAAGTTGATTCACCTACTCCATATTCTCCATAAATACTTAATTCTATGGCGTTATTTTTAAACATTAAACCCTCACCTTCAAACAAGTCGATACCTTTTAATTTTCTGATTAATTTTTTTACATTATTCCTTTGCTTTCTTAATTCAATAGAAAAGATTATAACAATAGGAATTACTAAAAAAACTTCATATAAGCAAAGAGAAAAGAAAATGAGATATAAGATTATTCTAAGTAATACTTTCATATATCAAACCAATATTTAACAGAAATAGTTTATAATGCTATTTCAACTACTAATTTCTAAGAGGTTTCCCTTTTTTCAACATAAACCCAATTCTATCAAGAGTTTTAGGTTCTCCGCACAAACTCACGAACATTTCTCTTTCTATATCAAGCAGATATTGTTCATCCACAGGACTCAAAGGACCACCCTTGCTTCCGCCAGTTAATACATATCCTAATTTCTCAGCAATAAGCGCATCATGAGGTGATATTTTTCCTGCTTTAACCAAGCCTTTAATAGAGCTTTTTATTACTAAGCGACCACTTGCTCCTGGAAGTTTGTACTTTTGCTCTTCTGGGGAAGTATAGCCAATGCTAGACATATTCAAAACTTCATCTTTACCTTTTGAAAGTACCTGGCTTCTGTTTGCTACTACTATATCATCCGAAGTTAAATAACCATATGATTTAGCATGCTCAGCAGATGTAGCAACTTTAGCAAAACCAATTGTTTCGAATGCTTTCTGAACCACAGGAAAAGCGCCAGGCATAGAAGATTTCATTTTTTTGCTTAAGTTATTTATCATTCTTAAGTTTCCACCTGCACCAGGAATTAAACCCACGCCAACCTCAACTAATCCAATATAGGATTCAGCTGCAGCTACAATACGGTCACAAGCACCTATAGTTTCAAAGCCTCCGCCAAGAACTAATCCGTATGGAGCTGCAACTACAGGAAAGCTAGAAAATCTAATTTTTTGCATAATATTTTGCATCAACCCTGTAACATTATTAATAGAATCCCAATCTTTCCTTTGAGCCATTGCCAAAATCATATTAAGGTTTGCCCCAGCACAAAAATTTGGTCCCTCTCCAGAAATAACTAATCCCTTATATCCGTTTTCAGAAACATGATCTAATGCCCAATCAATAGTCTCCAACATTGACCCATCAATAGGATTTAATTCCTTTTTTAGAACAGAATGATATTCAATGCCTAAAACTCCATCATCTAAATCGACAACAGAAGCTGACCAGTTTTTCTTCAAAAGCTTATCTTGATTTTTTAAAACTTCAAAAGAAATAGCACTTATATCTTTAGGAATATTCTTGTAAGATTTAGAATTTATATCGTAATACACCTTATTCCCATCATTAAAATTGTAAAAGGAATTATGCCCTTCTTTAATCATATCTTCAATCCATAAAGGTATTTTCTTACCTTCTTGCTTCATTCTATTCAAAGAGTAGTCTAAGCCTATAGAATCCCAAACTTCAAATGGCCCTAATTCCCATCCAAAACCCCATTTCATTGCACTATCTATGCTTATAATATCATCAGATATTAAATTGTTTAACGATGCAGCATAAAGCAGTGTTCTTGATACTGTTTCCCATATAAAGTTTCCACAAGTATCATCTGCTTTAACAAGTTTTTTTATGCGGACACTTAAATCCGTGCTTTCTTTAGCAATCCTTATTGAGCCATATCTTTTTTTGTTCATTGGAGTGTAATCCATTGATTTAAAATCAATAGAATGAATAACCCCCTTATCTATTTTCTTATAAAAACCAGCACCTGTCTTTTGCCCTAAGTTTTTATTTTTAATCATTTTTTCTAAAAAATCTGGAATTTTAAAAATATCGCGTTCGGGATCATCTATACACTTATCAAAGGCAGTTTTTGCTACAAAAGAAAGCGTATCTAAACCAACAATATCAGCAGTCCTAAAAGTTCCACTTTTTGGCCTACCAACTAATGTACCTGTCCAAGAATCAACATCTTCAACTGACAAACTATTTTTATAAGCTTCTTGCAAACAAACCATCATTCCATAAGTACCAATTCTATTTGCAATAAAATTTGGAGTATCTTTTGCTATTACAACACCTTTACCTAGCTTATTTGTTATAAAATCTTTCATATAAGAAAGCATATCTTGAGAGTTAGAATCAGAGGTTATAAATTCAACAAGCTTCATATACCTTGGAGGATTAAAAAAGTGAGTTATAAAGAATCTCTTTTTTAAAGACTCTGACATTTTGCTAGTCAAATCTGATAAAAGCAATCCTGATGTATTAGATGTCACAATAGCATCATCAGAAAGATGTACCTCCATATTTGAGTATAAATCTGTCTTCCATTCAAGTTTCTCAGCTATAGCTTCAATTACCCAATCACAATCTTTCAACAATTCAAACTGGTCAAATGAAGCAGATTTTATAGCATCTGCGGTTTTTATATTATAATAAGGGCTTGGTTTTAATTTTTTCGTAACCTCTAAACCCTTATTAGCAGTATCTATATCTAAATCAAAAGCAATAACATCTAAGCCTACATTGTTTAAATGAGCGGCTATTTGTCCTCCCATTACACCTGTCCCAAGAACAGCAACTTTTTTAATTTTCATTTCTATATCCTCTCTATTATTGTAGCAATACCTTGCCCTGTACCTATACACATAGTGGCAAGACCATAGCGTGCATCTTTTTGCCTCATAGTTCCCATTAAAGTGGTTAAAATTCTACTTCCTGAGCATCCCAATGGATGGCCTAAAGCAATAGCTCCGCCATTTAAATTAATTTTACCAATATCCCAGCCACCTTTTTTTATAACGTAGAGAGATTGAGCTGCAAAAGCTTCATTGAGCTCTATAACATCAATATCGCTCATTGATAAACCTGCCTTACTAAGAGCTTTTTCAGTAGCTGGCAAAGGACCTGCACCCATAAGAGTCCAATCAACACCTGCAACAGCACGTGAAATTATTCTGAATTCTGGCTTAATACCACAATCTCTGGCGAATGAATCACTTGATAGAATCATCATGGAAGCACCAATAGAAACAGGACTTGAAGTTGCAGCTGTTATGCTTCCATCTGCATCAAATGCAGGTGATAAAGATTTTATTTTATCTAAATCTGGCTCCCTAGGACCTTCATCCCTATTAACAACCTTTTCATTAAATTCAATTGGAGTAATCTCATTACTAAACAATCCATCATCAATTGCTTTTAACGCTTTTTTATGAGAATTAACTGCAAAAGCTTCTTGCTCTTCTCTAGATATATTCAACTCATTAGCTAAATTTTCAGCAGTTTCTCCCATACCTATATAATATTCTTTTTCGTATAAATCAGGATTAAAGTCTGGGTTAAATCCACCCATTGGAACTCCAAACATATCCTCAACACCACCAGCAACTCCACAATCAATATCGCCAGATTCTATAGCCTGACTTACCTGATGAACTGCATCCATAGATGAGCCACAAAAACGATTAACAACTTTAGCACCTGCTTCTTTTGGAATATCTGCTAATATAGATATACCTCTAGCGACCAACATTCCCTGAGACCCCTCAGGAAACGCGCAACCAACAACCAAATCTTCTATATTTTTTATGTCAATAAGTGAGTTTCTATCAAGTAATGCTTTAAGTGTTTTTGCACCTAAGTCATCAGGCCTGATTCCAATTAAGTCACCGTTTTTTAAACCTATTGGACTTCTTAGTCCATCAATAATTACCGTTTTTTTATCATTCATTTATAAACACCTCTTATTTTAATCTAAGTAATATTTTTTATACTTATCTAGTAAATCATATATCTCTTTTTTTAACTCTATTCTATCAACCTTATATTCAAAACTATTAAGCTTTTCTCTGAAAGAAGCTGAATAACTATCATCAAAAACATTATCAAGAATATCGTTTACGTTTGTGATTATACTTCGATACTGATTGGCAACAGAAAGCTTTAAAACAGGAAGCATATCAGCCTGTTTAGACTTATCTGCCTGAATATATCTTTTTGAAGTTGTATCTAAAATAGATAAAGAAAGAAGTATGTCTGAAAGAGGCTCAAGAACCCACTGTTCATTCTTTAAATCTTGACCGTACTTATTGATTAAGTCATTTAAAGTATTCAAAGCTATCGACCTGGAAAATTCAACAACCTCTATCTCATTATTTATTTCATCACATTCAAAATCAACAGGAAAATTCCAATTTTTCTCACGCTCCAACACAGCTGATCTTATAGGAATATCTTCAAGAAGAGCTTTTTTAAGAGCTGTCCCAGACACTAAAAGCCTGTTAATCTCATTAGTTCCTTCAAAAATCCTATTAATTCTTTCATCTCTGTACATAGCACAAACAGGATAATCTTCAACAAAGCCTGCTCCTCCATGTATCTGAACAGCTTCATCTACCGAAAATGCTAAAGCCTCTGAACCTACGACCTTACAGGCAGATGCTTCAATAGCATGATCTTCAATTACCTTCTGAACGATCTCAAAATAATTGTCGACTTTTTTATCAACATTTTTCAACGCTTCGTCTATAGATCCACAAGTCATATAATTTAAGCTATCTGCTTCCCAGCATTTAACTACCATTTCTGACATCTTTTTTTGCATCATAGGAAATTCAGCAATTTTTCTAGAAAACTGTTCTCTTTCATTGGCAAAATTATATGCTTGATTTACACAAATTTTAGCACCCGCTGCTGCGCTTACACCTAACTTATAGCGACCTGCATATAAAACATTAAAAGCAATCGCAGAGCCTTCTCCAATTTTGCCTACCATATTTTCAACCGGAACCTTGCACCCTTCAAAATAAAGAGTTGTTGTTGAAGAGCCTTTGATTCCCATCTTCTTTTCTTCCTCTCCAACACTCCATCCTTCGCAATCCTTATCTACAATAAATGCTGTGTACTTTCCATCAACATTAGCGAAAGTAACACAAACATCAGCCCAACTTCCATTAGTTATATATATTTTTTGTCCATTTAGTATATAATGCTTCTTATCATCACTTAAATGAGCTTTCATTTGACCCGACAATGCATCTGAACCAGCTGACGGCTCTGTAAGAGCATAACACCCCATCCACTCACCAGAAGCAAGTTTTGGAAGATACTTTTGCTTTTGCTCTTCATTTCCATACCAAACAATAGGAAGAGTTGCAATACCTGTGTGCGCAGCCATAGTAACCATCAAGGATACGCTTCCGCCAAATGAAATAACATCAACCACTATACAAGCGGTAGTTTTATCTAAAGCTAAGCCTCCATACTCTTCTGGTACATCTACGCCTAAAAAGCCTAAATCACCCATTTTTAAAAACATTTCTCTAGTAAGTTTTTCACTGTATTTTTCGATATCAGCGCTTACAGGATAAATTGTTTTTTGAGCAAATTCTAAAGCTGCTGCCTCAAACATTTTTTGATCTTCAGAAAACTTTTCACGGGTAAAAACTTCATCGCTACCTAATGGAGCAATAAGAAACCTTCCTCCTCTTCCTTGCAGCTTTTTATAATCCATATCAAAAGTTGTTTTTATTTTTTTCGAATCTTTGACCAACACATCACTATTACTCATTACTTAACTCCTTTTCTTAATACCGTCTAAAATAATATTAATAGACTTTTTTAAATACTTACCTGCCAACGCTTTATCTTCATTAAATAGGCAAAACCAGTTTATACCTTGAAACACTGATAAAAGCTCAATAGAAACAATCTTGGTATCCATATCTTCAAACTCTCCATTTCTTATTCCTTTCTTAAGAACAAGCTCAAACAATTTCAATATTTTATCATATAAAACTTTAGATCTTTTTTTTATCTCTGGATCTTTATTAGCAAGCGCCCAGAATTCAATCTCTGCAAGAAAAACATTGGAATTCAATTTAAAAGCATCATACACTACTTCTGTAAATCTTAAAAGAGCATTTGATGCAGACTCTTGAGCGTTATCCTTAGAGTAAAAATTGGGAAAACTAAAAATCTCCCAGTGATCAATTAAACTGATAAACAATTCTTTTTTACTACCATAATGATGATAAATAGCCCCCTTGCTAAGCCCAGACTTAGAGACTATATCAGATATAGTCGTATCCTGATAACCGTTCTCTGCAAAAACGCTAAAAGCAGCATCTAAAATTTTTGTTTTTGTATTTTTTTTTCTATCAATACTCATATACATACCGACTGGTCGGTATGTAATATAGGGCAAAAAATAAACAAAATGAACTTTTTTATTTATTCAAGACCTAACTCGAACTATTCTTCCTGAGTCAAGAGTAATATTAACTGATGCGAATTTTGAAAAATTCTGATGATATCTGCAAGTTAAAACAACTGTAATTCCATCGTAATTAGACTTTCTATAAATCACACTTTTAAGAACTTTTAGCTCATCCGATGTCAGGTACATATCTGCATCATCTATAACAATAACCTTGGGGTCTGCTGCTATAGCAGAGACTAAATCTAATATACGTTTATGGCTTGCTGATAGCGAGCAAACTCTTCTTTTAAGAATATCGCCAACTCCAAACTTTCTAAGTAAACTATTGACATTCTTAAAATTACTTTTGATAGCATCATATCTCTTAATATACTTTTTAATATAAGTTTCAGATGTACACCAGGAAGATGGAAGATCTGATATGAGAGCAACCTCTCTTTTGTAAGAATTAGGATTATAAGAGAGTAAATCTTTTCCATCAAATTCAACAAGCCCTCCATATCTTAGCTTTTTTGACAAAATATTAACAACTAAAGACTTTCCAGAGCCTATGTTTCCTGAAAACATATAAATAGCACCTCTATGAATGTCAAACTTCTTAATATTCAAATTGAACTTATCATTTTTAAATGAAAGATTTTTTATACGATAAAGTGAATTATCCATTATACAATACTCCTTATAAAATTATCAACAATTAAAGACCCCTGATTGCTTGAATCAATATAAAATTTAGATTTTTCTTCATCCTCAACCCTTGTATTATAATATGCTCTCATAACATCTAAACTAAATTCAGGATGAAACTGAACTCCATATATTTGCTCAGATAATGAAACTGACTGAATTCCATAACTGTTACTAGCAAGAATTTTAAAATTTTTTGGCAAATCTACAACAATATCATGATGAGACTCATAAACAGAAAAAGAAGATGGTACACTTTCAAATAATGGGGAATTCAAGCCCTGTAAATTTAAATTTACAACAGAACTACCTATCTCCCAACCCTTAGGATTATCTACAACTTTACCACCTAAGGCCTTACATAGTATTTGATGTCCGAAACAAATACCTAGCATACGAACACCACTGTCGAAACCTTTTTTTATTACAATCTCTAATTCTTGAATCCAGTCAATCTTATCATAAGCAGAGTATCTACTACCCATGATAATCCAACTTGTATTATCTTCAATTGTAGGGAAACAACCATTATATACTTCAACAATATCTATATCAATAGAATTAGAAGAAATCATAGAGCTTATCCATTCAGATGAATGGCCATATTTTTTCCTTATTTCACTTAGTCCTGGACCACATGAAACAATTTGAACCTTTGCCTTCTTACTCAAAATAAAACCTCTTATTAAAAACTAAGAAAACTAATTAGGATTCTAAAAACCTTTCAACTTCTATCGCTGCCATACAGCCTGATCCAGCAGCAGTAATTGCTTGACGATATACGCTGTCCTGAATATCACCTGCTGCATAAACACCAGGAATAGAAGTTTGAGTTGAATCTGCTTTTGTTTTTATATATCCAGAAGAGTCAAGCTTAAGATAGTCTTTAAATAAATCAGAATTTGGCTTATGACCAATTCCCAGGAACACTCCATCGCATTTATGATTAAGGACTTTATTTGTTTTAACATTCTTTATTAAAACGCTCTCTAATCCATTTTCATCAGGTTCGCCTATCATTTCCTCAATAGAAGAATTCCACATAATATCTATTTTCTTATTAGACAATGCTCTTTCTTCCATTATTTTTGAAGCTCTAAAAGAATCTCTCCTATGAACTATAGTAACCTTGGAGGCAAATTTTGTTAGATAAATAGCTTCTTCCATAGCAGAATCACCTCCCCCAACAACAATAACCTCTTTATCTTTAAAAAAAAACGCATCACATGTGGCGCATGCAGATACGCCATATCCCATCAATTTAGACTCAGACTCTAACCCAAGAAGCTTTGCAGAAGCTCCAGTAGCTATAATAACACATTCAGAAACATATTCTTCTTCACCTACAAAAACCTTATAGGGAGATGAAGAAAAATCAACTCTATCTACATTTTTAAAATAAGTCTCTGCACCGAATCTTTGTGCTTGTTTTCTAAAAGAATCCATTAATTCAGGCCCCATAATTCCATCTGGAAAACCAGGGTAATTTTCAACATCTGTTGTAATCGTTAATTGCCCTCCAGGCTGAACCCCTTCAAAAACAACAGGGTTTAAATTTGCACGTGCCGCATATATTGCAGCTGTCAATCCTGCTGGCCCTGAACCTATTATTATTACTTTCTTAGTTTTGTTCATTTACATTAAATCGTTAATTGTTTTTGTAATTTCTTCTTTAGGAACTACGCCAACCATCTGTTCTTCAACATTACCATCTTTAAAAAATAGAATACTTGGTATACTTCTAATTGAATATTTTTGAGCTATATTGGGAGAATTATCTACATTTACTTTTGAAATAATTGCCTTACCTTCAAAATCTTTTGCAAGCTCGTCTATAATAGGAGTCAGCATTTTGCACGGACCGCACCATTCTGCCCAAAAATCAACCAATACGACCTTTCCACTTTTAATAGACTCTTCAAAATTATCATCATTCAATTCCACAGCTTTATCGCTCATATGCTCTAAATCTCCATTTTGTTATTACAAAAACCACTTTAATTTATTCACTTATTTTAATTTAAAACATCAAATTAATCATTAAATTGCCATTTAATACTTAAATACTTCATATTGTGTAAAGGGACAGTAATATCAGATAAATTTTCAGGAAAAACATATTCATCACCCAAATTCAAAAAAACGTAAGATATTTCAAAATCTGGAAATTTTATACCAACCTTTAAATCCATATAATCATAGTCAATAGACTGAACCGATATATCCAAATCATCTAATTGCGAAATAATAGAGCTATTAGAATCCAAAGAAATATTATAACCTCTATTAAGAGATGCTTTGCTAAATAATAATTCTGCAAAAGGAATGTAACTATTAAATAAATTTTCATCAAAATAATCAAACCTACCTTTTAGTTTGAAGATGTTTTTTAAAGGAGAGTACTCAATATATTCATTGTACTGAGCACTTAAACTTAACATATCAGGTATTTTTTTTCTATCTTCTGCTTTGATATCTCTTCCTTTTAATTCAATCAAAAATTCAAGCATCTTGCCTTGCTCTACAGATAAATAATCTTGGTCTACAAAGTATCTTTTTAATTTAACATCGTACACAGCGATATTTAAATTCACAAAACTATAATTTCTATTCACTGAAACCATATAATAGCCCGTATAAGTATTAAAGAAATTTGCATTAATATTACTATACAAACTGTTCCAGCCTGAATAAGGAGCTAATGCTGCTGTAACATTATGGTCTTTAACAAAATCGATTTTCCAAAAATCTTTTTCATTTTCAGAATACTTAAGTTGATATAAGAATGTACCTACCAAAACAGACTCATCATTGTAGTAAATGGATTTATAGCTGTTTTTAAAGTTCTTTAAAGAAATATCAAAACGATTATCTAGTCTATTTAAAGAGTAGTTATATGTTAGTCCAAGCTGATAACAATCCATATTAAGTTTTCTTAAAAAAACATCATTAACTCCAATAAGCTGATAGTCTAGACTTAAATCAAATTCATTTAAATCTTTTTTAAAAGCTTTAAGATCTAACAAAAAATAAGTCTTTAAACCCCTTGCAATATCATATTTATATAAAAAATTTAAATTATGAGATTGAATGCCATAAAAATGCTTTTCAAACTCAAATGTATACAAATTACCATTATATAAAAGACTATTTTCATAAGAATAAAAACCTGACCTCTCATTTAATTCAATAATATTTGAATATTTCAGCCTAAAAAAATGAAGATTCTTATATATCTCATAAATAAGACCAGTTCCATACACCTCATTAAATCTACTATTACCATATGGGCTTACAGGAATAACAATGTCCTCCTTATGATAATACTTAGATATTTGAAATAAACTATTTTTAGTTTTTGCTAAATAATCAATAAGAAAATTTTGCAATAAAAACCCGTCACCTAAATTATTATAAATACCCGGATATATTCTTCCATGACCTTTAAATGTAAGATAATTACTGTCATTAAGTCTGTTTCTTGCCATAATAACAGTCTCTCTAAAAGAATAATCACCTTTATTATGAACAAATTGAGTTACTACCTTACTAGTATCTTTGGTGTTTAAGAAATCAAAATCTATTCTTCTAGATTTTGAAGGAATATTATGATCAAGAATGAAATCGACAGCCCCGACACTATATAAAGATTGTTGATAAGGATTGATCTTATCTAAAACGATGTTAGATTGGCCAACTACGTCAAGCCTTAATTCAATACCGTTATTATCGTATGAAAAAAGAATAGAGTATAAAACCAAAAATAACCTAGACTTAATTGACATGCTTAATCATTCTAAATATTTTTTTTGTAACATCAAATTCTAAGCAATCGTCATGCTCAATATTCTTGATGACATACCTATCAACGATTTCAAAATCTTCTTTTTTGATACGATTTGAATATTTCTTTAAAAGTATAGCATATTGCTTTCTATTCAAACCTAAAGCTTGTTTAAAATTTATTAAAAATATCAACATATAAGATAGCGTATGATTGATTTTATTTTGATCATATTCTGATCCAATTAAAACATCATAAATCTTTAATGATTTATATGTATCAATTAAATATCTATTTAATTTATTTTTAGAATTTTGACCAATAATATTAGATTTAAAATCAAGGTGCAACTGCTCGACTAAATTGAAATAAGCTCCTACTCTATTTATAATAGTAAAAATTTCCTGCCAAAGAAACGTCACATCATAATTAACAGCCGGCTTAACTAAATAATCTGAACATCCATATATATCATAAATACCTGCATTAAAACGATTAATATGCATAACATTGAAAATTTTTTTATTTCGATAGCTGCTTAGCACTCCCTTAGCAACAACTACTTCCCCCTCATTAAACTTAGCATTGTAATGAGTACAATTATCCCAAATCTTGCCATCTATAACGCCTGTTGAATCGTGCAGAGTTAAATTAATATAAGAATCACCATATTTTGTTTTTCTTAATTCTTTATAATTACACTGATATATACCATAAATAATCTTTTGGCTATCAAATTTATTGATCGAAGAAATTTTAATTTTCATTATTTAAGGGCTTTACAAACAGCTGATGAACATGCTTTATTATTTTGTAACCCTTTTTTGCAGCAATACCATCAACTATTTTTTCAATTCTGGGATCTACAAACTCAATAATATCATCTGACTCCACACAAATCATATGGCCGTGCCTTGGATGATTAATTTTTCGCTCATACTTTACTGAGCCCTCTCCTAGAACAAGCTTTCTGATAAAGTTATGCCCTTCTAAAACCTCTAAAGTTCTATATATAGTGGCTCTAGATATTTTAATTTTTTTTTCCACTAGAGACGAGTAAATCTCCTCACAATCTCTGTGCTTGTGATGTGTTAAAATATCTTTTAAAACTTCTAATCTTTGATTTGTATATCTCATCCCTTCGGATGATAAAGCATTCTTAAACTGGCCAATTATCTTGTTCGAGATCTTCATATTTTAACTCCTTCCAATGACAACTAAATTTGCATACTTTTGAATAAACTTTTTTTGAACACTTGCAGAAAAAACAACAGTTATCTTACTATTATCTCCGCTTCCTTCAACACTCAGCACTCTACCTTTACCATATAGCTTATGATTAACATAATCATTTTTTTTAAAACTATATTCAACCTTATTATAATCATTTTTAATATGAGATACAAAGGTATCATCTTTTTTTGAAGATTGATTATCTATTAGTTCTATAGGAATTTCATCGATAAAACGTGATCTTATGCATGGCAAATAACCTCCTCCGAACTTCATTCTTGAGTCACATGAAAATAAGAACAACTCTTCCATAGCTCTTGTTATAGCAACATAAAATAGTCTTCTCTCTTCCTCAATTCCTTTTAAATCAGACAATGAGTTTGAGTGAGGAAATAGACCTTCCTCCATACCTGCAATAAAAACAACAGGAAACTCCAAACCTTTAGAACTGTGAACAGTCATCAATGTAATAGATTCGTCAGTGTCATTCCATCTATCTATATCTGTAAGTAAAGCGACCTCCTCTAAAAATGAGCTTAAGGTGCAATTCTCATTTATATCACAATATTCTTGAATACTGTTTAAAAGCTCTTGTACATTTTCCCACCTATCTATAGACTCTGAAGTACTTTGATTGCAATAAAAATCTTCTAAATCTATACTTTCTATTAATTTAACAGCAACATCATATACGGTTTTATTTTTAGACAAATCCTTTAATTCAATTATTAAATCTATAAAAGCCTGAATAGATTTTTTTTGTTTTGGACCAACTTCATTTGATGAAATAGTTTTTAAAGTAGTAAAGATGTCCTGACCTGAGTCTATTTTAATTTTTAAAATTTTATTAATTGTAGTCTTTCCAAGGCCTCTAGCAGGAAAATTTATTGTTCTCAAGAAACTAACATCATCTTTTAAATTATTTATTAAACGGAGATACCCTAAAACATCTTTTATTTCCTTTCTATCATAAAATTTAACTCCTCCAATAATAGTATATGGAATTGATTTCCTCCTTAAAAAGTCTTCTATTTGCCTACTCTGATAATTAGTTCTATAAAGAACCACAATATCATTTAAGGAAAATTTAGATTCACATTTCTCTTGAATTATCTCAACAATCTTCTGAGCTTCACTTTTTTCATTAAATATCGGCTCAAAAGAAACCTTCTTACCATCTTCATTATCTGTCCAAAGAGATTTTTCTGCACGAGTAACATTGTTTTTAATTACACTATTAGCAACATCAAGTATAGACTTTGATGACCTATAATTCTGTTCTAACTTTATAACAAAAGGATCTTTAAAACTCTTATTAAATTCTAATATATTTGAAATATCTGCACCTCTCCAGGCATATATTGACTGATCATCATCACCTACAACACATATGTCCTGATGTTTACTCGCAATGCATTTAACAAATTCAAACTGAGGTTTATTAGTATCTTGATATTCATCTATCAACACATACCTAAAAAGGTTTTGATAGTGCTCAAGAATTCCTTTTTCTTTTTTAAATATCTCTAAAGGAAAAATCAGAAGATCGTCAAAATCAAGAGCATTTGAATCTTTTAAAGATAATTGATATCTTTTATAAATCTCTGATAGTTTCTCATCAACATAATTCCCTGAAAATTTATCTACCTGTTTATAGCTTATTAACTGATTTTTAGAATTTGAAATCATGTAATAAAAGTACTTATGATCAAATCTTTTTGGATCCAAGCCCATCTCAGAAATAACTTTTTTTACTACAGAAATAGCATCAGACTGGTCATATATAGTAAAATTATTATCATAATCTAAACATTTAATATATTTCCTTAATATCGTAGCAGAAACAGAATGAAAAGTACCTACATTCAAACCCGATAAATCTGCTGAGCTTATTCTGTGAATTCTCTCCTTCATTTCATTTGCTGCTTTATTTGTAAATGTAACTGCTAAAATATTTTCAGGAGGAAGACCAATATCTTCTATGAGATGTGCTATTTTATATGTCAGCACTCTTGTTTTTCCACTACCAGCACCTGCAAAAACGAGAATTGGACTACCTACATGTTTAACCGCTTTTAATTGTTCTGAATTAAGGTTATCTAAGTTCATTTTTACTTTCTAATGTTAATCTTATGCTGTTTGTAATTTGTTGCAAACAAATGTCTTCCTTTTTTATAATTCATAACCATAAAAAGAAACCCTGTTTCTGCTGGATATATAGCAGCTTTTATAGCCTCCAAACCTGGAGAATTAATAGGACTAGGAGGCAACCCTTTATTTCGATACGTATTAAAAGGACTATCTATGAACTTATCCTTAGATTTCATAGGTCTATTAATAACATACTCAATAGTTGGATCTGACTCAAGTTTCATATTATTTTTAATTCTATTGTGATAAATTGAAGATATCGTATCCATTTCATCAACTAAATTTGTTTCAGCTTCTACTATAGAAGCAATAATCATCGTTTTTTTAATATCATCAATATCTCGATAATACGTCCTAAGCTTTGATTGAAATTGCTGTACAAAAATCTTAATAAGCTCTTTTTCATTAGTATATGAATCCACTAAATAAGTTTCAGGAAATAAATAACCCTCTAGATTATCGATATTATAAAAACCAAGCCCTTCAATTATTTCTGTATCTATAAAATCTTTATCATAGCACAATTTTCTAAATACATCAGCATTAAAAAAATATAAATTTTTACTCTTTTTTAGATAACTAGATATGTCGTCAATAGTCCAGCCTTCAAGTAAAGTAAGACTTTCATAAGATGTTACTGCAGTAATCTCTTTAACTAAATCCTTAACTGAATTAATATTTGATAAACTATGCTTGCCAGGCTTAATATCATCCTCTAAAGATAAAAACTTCATTATAACTTTTAATCGAAACCCATGCTGAAATAAAAACTTATCTTCTAAATAATCAATAACATTATTTAATGAGTCCCCTGGCAAAACTTCAATGTAATCACCTTCTTTAAATGATATATTTTTATTATAAATGACATAAAAACTAGACATTAATAAAAAAGGTAATACTATTAAAAATATAACCAGATTTGATTTTTTTGGCATTATTTTCATCCAAATAAAATAGCATATCTACCTATTTTAATAAATATTTATCTTGTAAACTTTTATACTATACATGTATTTTTAATCCGATGGAAATTAAAAACATAGAATCATGAACTTATTTGACTCCTGGAATTTCAAGAAACCTAACTATATCCTTTTTTTAGTAGGAATTTTTACTATAATATTTGGATATATTCTTATGTATGCAGGTGAGACAACCAGCTTTTTATCAACAAAAATTTCACCTCTCATTCTTGCGATTGGATACTGTGTTATTATTCCAATTTCTATAGTTAAAGATTTTAATAAAAAATAAAAGATCCTGCCATTTTCTATTCGAAGGAATAAATTTATTATTAAATAATCCCCCATTTTTATTGACTCCTATATAAGTCCTTGCCTAAGTTAGACGCTGTCAAGAACTGTAGTTCTTGTTGGTTAAGGGGTGGTAGTTCAATCAGGTTAGAGCACCTGCCTGTCACGCAGGAAGTTGCGGGTTCGATTCCCGTCCATCCCGCTCTTTAAGCCTCACTTTTTAGTGGGGCTTTTTTTATTAAAACCAAGCCAGAAAAAGACCTCAATAAGACATCATCTTAATTTATTGAATTCTTCAATCAAAACGCACTAAATTCCAATGCAAACAAGGGAGAGCGTTATGAAGAAGATTATTTTAATAAGTTTATTTGGCTTGATGCTTAGCCAGACAGAGGTTTCACAAAAAACAATTAATGTAACCATTGATGGTGGCTCATATACTAACATCAATACAATCTTTCCTGATTATAATTTAGATTGGGCTATTATTAATGTAATAGGTTGTCCTGTTTCTGACATATGTTTTATTGAGGGTAATGCTAGTGGAAGTATTTCTGTTTTAAATTATAGTGCAGGTCAAAATTATTATTCTCAACAATATCCAACTTCATATTATGCTCAAAATAATCAAAATTTTGTAATATCTACAAGTGGTGGAACAAATACTATAAAATTATTAGTAACAGCAGAATTTCCTATTGAAGAAACAGGATACATTGATGAAGGTTTTGACTATTGCATAAATGTAGGTGCTAATCTATTATCTTCTCCTTGTAGTGAAGAAGTAGCAATAACAGAAGCAATCCCATCAGAGATAGCAAATAACCTTACAGGCATCATTACTCAAGGTGGTGCTACAAGTCAGATAGCAGAAGGTGTTTGGGTAGGAAGTTTAAATGGACTTGGAGGTGGTAAAGGATATTGGGTTATAAGTGATATTGATGGTTGTTTTAACTACACCTGTTCAGAATAGTAACCTCCTCTCCCTCATAATCTCAACCTAATTCAACCCCATAGGGAATTTTCAATAGGAGGGGGTACTCTTGCTTCTTTTCTAACCCAGTTAAATAATCAAACACTCATTATAGCTATTTGTAAAACAAAGTTACAAACATTTTATAGACAGTATTAAACTTATTTTGTAGTTTTCATATCTAATGATGAAAGTTTTAATAATATTTATCATGATATCTTCAGTATATACACAATGTCTTGGAGATATGAATGATGACTATACTGTAGACATACAAGATGTGGTAATTATAGTTAACATTGTTATTTATGATGATGAAATATATAATGATGCCACTGATATAAATTATGATGGGAATATTAATATATTAGATATAATTGGTGTTGTAAATATAATATTATATGAAAATAATCCCTGTGTCCCGCCAATTGATATTTTTTACAATATACATCAAAGTTTACCCCAAGACTGGGTGACAGAGTTTTATGTTATTATGAATAATCTTACCAACATAATACCTGCTAACCAAAATTATTTTGATGAATTGAGTATTTATGCATGGAATAGCAATGTAGCAGACCCTTATTTGGGTATTCAAGGAGGAACTTACGTTGGTGGTTCAGAAGATGGATTTTATATGGTACTTGAAATTAATGAAATGGAGTTTGAATGGAATCACATGCATCGATATTCAGTTATTGCTCATGAGTACTTTCATGTTTATCAATTAAGTATAAATCAGCCAATGAA